>QKDG01000029.1 GCA_003246805.1 Clostridia bacterium
ATGGCGAAACAGACATCGGAAAAGGTAAAAAGCTGATGGTTGAATTTGTCTCAGCTAATCCTACCGGCCCTATGCATATTGGAAACGCTCGTGGTGGTGCAATAGGCGATTGCCTCGCTGCTGTTCTCGAAAAAGCAGGATACGCTGTGTCAAGAGAATTTTATGTAAATGACGCAGGAAATCAGATTGAAAAATTTGCAACCTCGCTTGAAACAAGGTATCTTCAGATATATGACAGCCAGATAATAATGCCTGAGGATGCTTATCACGGTGAGGATATCATAGAGCACGCAAAGGCTTTTGCAGATATAAATGGTGACAGCTATGTTAATGCAACTGCGCAGGAACGTCGCAATGCCCTTGTTGAATTCGCTCTCCCCAAAAACATTAAAAAGCTTGAGGATGACCTCTTAAAATATCGTATAAAATATGACGTATGGTTTCTTGAAAGCGAGCTGCATAAAGCCGACAAGGTTATGGAAGTTGTAGAGATACTCAAAAACAAAGGGCTAACCTATGAAAAAGATGGTGCGTTATGGTATAAGGCAACTGATTTCGGTGCCGAAAAGGACGATGTTTTAGTAAGAGCAAACGGAATACCCACATATTTTACTGCTGATATAGCATATCATTACAACAAGTTTGTTGACAGGGGCTTTGACAAGGTGATAAACATTTGGGGGGCAGACCATCACGGGCATGTTGCAAGATTAAAGGGCGCAATGGAGGCTGTGGGAGTAAACTCTTCTAAGCTTGATATAGTTTTAATGCAGATGGTAAGGCTTGTTAAAAACGGCGAAACCATAAAAGCCTCAAAAAGGTCAGGCAAAGCGATTACACTTGTCACCTTGCTTGAAGAGGTTCCTATCGATGCTGCAAGGTTCTTCTTTAATTTAAGGGAATCAAACTCTCACTTTGATTTTGATTTAGGGCTTGCTATTGAGCAATCGTCACAAAATCCTGTTTATTATGTTCAATATGCTCACGCAAGAATTTGCTCAATTATCCGTAATCTTGAAGCAGAGGGTATAACGCCTAAGCCCCTTGATACAAAAGCTTTTGATGTATTGAATGCTAATGAAGAAAAGGAGCTTATCAGATTTATAGCAACCCTGCCGGAGGTTATAAATGACTCGGCAAAAAACTATGACCCAGCAAAAATAACACGATACGCGATAGATATAGCAACCTTATTCCACAAATTTTATTCTCAATGCAGGGTTAAGGGCGAAAGTGACGAGCTTTTGCAGGCAAGGCTGAATTTATGTATAGCGGTTAAAACGGTTATCAAGAATATTCTTGATATGCTGAAAATAGATTGCCCTGAAAGCATGTAGCAATAACAGCAATTAAAGAAAACAAACAAATACCAGGTATAAAGCATACCTGGTATTTGTTTGTCAAAAAATTAGTATATTGATGCGAAGGGGTGGGGGGGCGACCGAAAGCCCACCTAAATTTGTGTTTGAATATTTAGCAAAATAAGTAGAAATGCTTTTCTTATAAAAAATAAGACCAGGTATAATTTATACCTGGTCTTATTATAATTATCAGCTGTTGCAAATTTTATCTATAAGCATTAATTCCTCATCAGAAAGTGGTGCTTGATTAACAATTTTTGCGTTTTCTAAAATCTGAGAAGGTTTTGATGCGCCGATAAGCACGCTTGTTACCTTATCATCCTTTAAAACCCAGGACAATGCCATTTGAGCAAGTGACTGCCCACGTTCCTTTGCCAGCTTATTAAGCTCTCTGATTTTAATCAAGGTAGCTTCTGTCAGGTTTTTTTCGCTTAAAAATCTTCCGTCTGTTTTAATCCTGCTATCCTCAGGGATATCATTCAAATATCTGTCAGACAATAAACCTTGTGCCAACGGGCTGAATGCTATAATTCCCTTCCCCTTAGAGAATGAAACCTCTTTTAAGCCATTGTTTTCAATAGTACGGTCAAAGATAGAATATTTATTTTGATTGATTATAAACGGGCAGTTTAAACTATCAAGAATTTTTGCTGCCTGTTCTAGCTGCTTTCCGTTATAATTAGATAATCCAACATAAAGCGCCTTGCCACTTTTTACGGTATGGTCAAGTGCCAGCATAGTTTCCTCTATCGGGGTATTAGGGTCTGGCCTGTGATGATAAAAAATATCAACATAGTCAAGGGATAAGCGTTTAAGGCTCTGGTCCAGGCTTGAGAGAAGATACTTCCTGCTGCCCCAGTCACCATAGGGCCCCTCCCACATAGGATATCCTGCCTTTGTGCTTATGATAAGCTCGTCACGATAAGCTTTAAGGTCATTATTCAAAACCTTGCCAACATTGATTTCAGCACTGCCAGCCTCTGGCCCATAATTGTTAGCCAAGTCAAAATGTGTTATACCATTATCAAATGAAGTAAAGCACATTTGTTTAACATTATCAAAGTCAGCATTTGTCCCAAAATTATGCCAGCATCCAAGCGAAACAGCAGGCAACATCAAGCCACTGTTCCCGCAACGGTTAAACTTCATGGTTTTGTAGCGTTCAGTATTTGGTTTGTAGGTCATATTGTATCCCCTTTCAATATAAAAAAGCATGAATATTTACAGTAAAAAAACTAATCGACTAAACCGTATCCAATCAGCGTATAATCTTCAACCGTTGCAATTGCAATAAAATTATCTGGCACAATTTTATTATCAGATTTTTTAAAATCAATAAAATAAACTTCTTTGCCTAAATAGGATTTATCGGTAACAGTTGAAACGCCCTTAGTCAAAGTCTTTTTTAGAACTTTAATATTGTTTAAATCATAGTCAAGGCTATCCTTATCCTCCTGCGAAAGCTGATTATACACAACTTCAATAATTTCGGTATCTGAAATCACCTTTGACGAAGAGCTTTCAGATGTCACGATATCAGTTGTTGCTCTGGCTTTTGAACACCCGATTAACATAACAGCGATTACCCCAATAACAAAAACCAAAGTAACTAATTTTCTCATACATTACCCTCCATTTTTCTAAAAGATTTAAATACATTATAGCACAAAAAAAGGAAAATAAAATATAAGTATAGTAATTATTTAAAAAAATAATTATAAAATATCAAGCAACTCATCAGCTGATTTTCTTTTTGGGGCATCGGGTGTTTCGTTCGGATAACCGATAGCAACAACAGTGGCAAGCTGCTGCCCATCTGGAATATCAATAAAGGATGATATTTTATCCTCATCAAAAATTCCAAGTATTACTGTTCCTAAGCCTTCGTTATAAGCTGAAAGGCAAAAGGACTGAGCTGCAATGCCTGCATCAAACATTTCCCATCTGTCACCCTTTGGGGTAGAAAAAGAACCGTCACGCTCAAAGCCCGAGCGCCCTTTTATAATTGTCAATAGCACAATAGCGGGTGAGCTTTTTAGCGTATTGCTGTTATATTCAAATCCACACATACAGTTATCGGCAATATAATTAATTTTGTCTTTATCCTCAACAAGAATATACCTGGCAATCTGTGTGTTCTTCCATGACGGTGAAAATGAAGCAGCCTCGACAATTCTATTCATAATCTCATGGTCAATACTATCAGTTTTAAAACGGCGGATACTTCTTCTCCCTTTTATACAGTCTAAAAATTCCATTTAAATTCCCCTTACTAAATCGAATACTACAATATAATTTCTGCGTGTCTTGTAACATGGCAGCCGATATTTACAGCAACAGGCAACCCGGCAATATGAGTGGGGTGTTCCTCGATATTTACGCAAAGTGCGGTAATTCTTCCGCCAAAGCCTTGCGGGCCAATACCAAGGCAATTAATCTGGTCAAGCATTTTATTTTCCATGTCTGCATAAAGCTGTTTAGGATTTCGAACAGATACACTTCTGCACAAGGCTTTTTTTGCAAGATAAGCCGAGTATTCAAAATCACCACCGATTCCCACACCGACAACAATAGGGGGGCAGGGATTACTACCGGCAGAAGAAACAGTATCAACAACGAAAGAAATTATATCATCAGCTGTTGCAGATGGCGTCATCATTTTAAGGGACGACATATTTTCTGAGCCAAAGCCCTTTGGTGCAACCATCAGCTTTATATTATTCCCTTTTACTATTCTTGTATGTATTACAGCAGGTGTATTGTTGCCTGTATTAACCCTTGTAAGCGGGTCAGCAACAATAGAGCAGCGAAGATAGCCTTTTAGATAACCGTCAGCTACGCCCTCGTTGATAGCCTCCTCAAAATCCCCACCGACAATGTGAACCTCCTGCCCGATTTCAGCAAATATAACAGCCATGCCGGTATCCTGGCAAATAGGGATATTCTCAGATTTTGCAATCTGGATATTTTCGATAATGTCAGAAAAAACTTCTCTCCCCGTATCTGAAACTTCTTTTTTTGAAGAACATTTTATACAGTCTTCCAAATCACTGGGCAAATAGAGATTTGCTTTGATACAAAGGGCAGAAACGGCATTTTTTATATCTCCTGCGCTGATTTCACGCATTGCTATTCTCCTTGCTTTCAATTTCATTAACATAGCTGATTAAAGGCTCAAGATTTTTTGCATCAGTAAAATCAATGCTTGTTCCATAGGTTTTTATCAAGAACTGCTCATTTTTTGTCTTATCTGACTTTTTCTTTAACGAACGGATAACCATTGCCATAACAATCTTGTGGATAAAGGATAGCTTTTTATAAAAAATCCCCCCACGAAGATAAAAAAATCGAATATTCATCTGCATTTCTTTTGAAAAGTTTGTGTCAATAATTCTTTTGATAATATCATTATTCTCAGGCTCTGATATACCAACAGTGAAATAAACGAGCTTTTTGTATCTGAACATTTCAAAATTCTTTGCAACAAAGTTAGCTCCGTTTACACCAAAAGCATAAACACCGCCACCAAATACAAGAACCTTATAGTCGTTCAGCTTATCAGCCCTTATTTTTGTGATATCATACAAATCTGCGTGCAAGCTGTCTGCCAGCCATTCTGCATATTTCTTTGTGCTGCCATAAGTTGAAGCATATATAACTGCTGTTCTTTCCATAAAATCACCTTACCATAAATTTTTGATTAAATACTAATATAATACTAATAATGGTATTTGTCAATGTGAATATGTTATAGTTTTATCAAAGAAAAAACGCAGGTATCATATATATTGCCGTCTTTGACTACGCTTTTTCTCAAAACACCTTCAAGCTCAAAGCCCGCTTTTTCAAGCGCTTTTCGTGAACCTGTGTTGTGAATATATGTAATCGCAAAAATCCTTACGATATCAAATCTTTTAAAGGCACGTTCGGATATCTGGGAAATTGCCTTTGACATTATCCCCTTGTTCCAGTATTCCTCGCCAAGCCAATACCCTATTTCAGCAGATTTGCGATATATATCCTCCTGCATGAAAACGCCGATACTTCCAACAGCTTTTCCATCAACATCAACGGCATAAAATATATTCTTTGAAGCATCAGAATTAATGCAGGTGTTTATATAGAGTTCAGCATCCCCGATAGTATAAGGATACGGGAACTGGTCACGCAAATTATCTGCAAGCTTTTTGTTGTTTGCATGAAAAGCGACGCTTTCTATATCTTTAAAATCCCAGTTTCTTAAAGTGAATTCCATTTTAAAATCCCCTTACAAAAGTCAGTTTATCCTTTTTCCGTCAATAAATACAATTTCGGGTGATGACATAAGGTTCAACGGGTCGCCATTAAAAATACAAAGGTCCGCATCCTTGCCTGGACTAATAGAACCTACCCTGTTATCAATTCCGCAAATTTTTGCTGGGTTGATTGTTATAGCTTCAAGTGCTTTTTGCTTGTCAAGCCCATTTTTTGCAGCAACGGCAGCGCTCATGAATAAGTACTGTACTGGTATAACAGGATGGTCGGTGCATATAGCGATATCAACATTCTTTTCAGCCAGTATTCCAGCATTTTTTGCATCAAGATTTTTCATCTCGTGCTTAGAACGGTCACATATAATCGGGCCCACAATTGCACTCGCCTTTTCATTCCCCAAAATATCGGCAACCTTATACCCTTCTGTCGCGTGTATAAGAACGCAGTTTAAATCAAATTCCCTGCTGATTCTCAGTGCTGTAAAGATATCGTCAGCCCTGTGGCAATGAAAATGCGCCGTAACCTCATTTTTAAACAAAGGAATAAGTGCCTCACATTTAATGTCATATTCAGGTGGGGTAAAATCCTCGTCATTTTCACTCTTTTCAATATCATCAAGATATTTTTTTGCTTTGTATAAAGCCTCACGTATCAAAGCGGCAGTTGCCATTCTTGTTACCGGAGTTTCATCCTTATCTTTATACACTGATTTTGGGTTTTCGCCAAGAGCAAATTTAATTGCAACATTTTTGATAATCATATCATCAATTCTTCTGCCATAGGTTTTTATTGCACAAATCTGCCCGCATATAGTGTTAGCGCTGCCAGGGCTTGAAAGCACTGTGGTAATACCAGCGGAAGATGCCTCATCAAAGCATCTGTCAAATGGGTTAATTCCGTCAATCGAGCGCAAATGCGGGGTTACAGGGTCGGTTTCCTCGTTGCAATCGTCCCCCTCAAAGCCAACACCATCCTCTATTATACCAAGATGAGTATGCGCGTCAATAAATCCTGGATACATATTCATTCCGCCAGCATTTATATCTGTATCAGTGAGATTGCGAGGAATCCCCTCATTAACCTCAACAAATTTACCGTTTTCTATTTTAACATAGCCGTTTTTAATGTCATAGCCTTCCATTGTGTGAATAACTGCGTTGTATATATACATAAAATCTCCTTGTTATTATTGCTTTCCTGTTGAGCCAAAGCCCCCTGCGCCCCTTTTGGTTTCTGTCAGATTATCTGTCACTACAATATCTGGGGTAAATATGGGAGCAATAACCATCTGTGC
>QKDG01000068.1 GCA_003246805.1 Clostridia bacterium
TTAATATTTTGTTTACAATTTCATCGGTCATTCCTGGTAGCTGCATAAACTCATCATAGGTTGCTGTATTAATATTAACCAATTGTCCACCTAACTCAGTTGTGGTAGTCACAAAAGTAGTTGTTGTAATTGTTGTTGTCTGGCTTGTTGTAGTTGTTGTTTGCGGTGTTGTAATCTCACCGACTGTTTCGCTCTGTTTTGGTAGCCGTGATAAATCTACTTTAATAAAACCCTTGATATTATCGAAGGTTGACTCCCCAATTCCGTCAACAAGCATTATATCCGCTGTTTTATAAAAAAATCCAATTGTATTCCTATATTCTATTATAGAATTTGCTTTTGCTTCTCCTATTCCCTTTAACTGAATAAGCTCATCAAATTCTGCAAAATTTATATCAAGGGGGAATACAACCAGGCTTGTTGTTTTAACTGTTGTAGTTGTTGTTGGAAAAGTAGTTTCTTGATTTGTGTTCGGTTGAGTATTTTCTGGTATAACTGCTACTGATTTTGTTGATGTTTCGGTATCTTCATCATTAATGTAAAGATATTTTATCAGCTTATCAAGGGTTTTTTCTCCTATTCCATCAATGTTTAAAAGCTCATTCATATTTTTAAAGCCACTGTTTTTTATACGGTATTCAATCATAGCAGCTGCTGTTTTTTCTCCTATGCCATCAATTTCCATCAACTGCTCTTTCGTGACTTTGTTTATATCCACAGGGAACTGGGCTGCGCTATCCCCTGCCGATATTAAAGTGCTGTTTTCTTCACCTGTAATAAAAATCACAGTTCCTTGCGATGTCGTATTTAAAGTTGTAACAACAAGATATACTGTAACTGCAAGTATAAAAAATGTTAACGCAAGCAAAAGCTTTTTATCCTTTGATTCCATTCTCTCACCTTTTAAAAAATCATTTTAATAAATTCAAAAAAAATTAATAAACAAATGTTCTGAAAGCTATTTACAGATAGGAACGTTTGTGCTATAATATGATTTGTTAGAACTGATGTTCGAGGTGAGAATGTAGTGAGAACCATTTTGCATTGTGATTTAAACAATTTTTTTGCATCTGTTGAATGTTTGATTAATCCTGAGCTTAAAAAACTCCCTGTTGCTGTATGTGGTAGCGTTGAAGAAAGGCGTGGGATTGTCCTTGCTAAAAATGATTTGGCAAAATCCATGGGAGTTGCAACTGCTGAACCTATATGGCAGGCGCAACAAAAATGCAGGAATCTTGTTATAGTTCCACCACACTATGACCTTTATGAAGAATATTCAAGAAAAACCTATGAGGTTTATACAAGATTCACCGATAAGATTGAGCCTTTTGGAATTGATGAGTGCTGGCTTGATGTCAGCGGTTCAACAAGGCTTTTCGGCAATGGAGAAGATATTGCCTATAAAATTAAAGAAACTGTAAAATCTGAAATCGGGCTGATGCTTTCTGCCGGAGTAAGCTTTAATAAAATATTTGCAAAGCTTGGCAGCGATATGAAAAAACCCGATGCTGTTACCTGCATACCATTTGACAGCTTTAAAGAGAAAATATGGGGCTTGCAATGCTCTGAAATGATGGGCGTTGGCAGAGCAACAAATGCAAAGCTTAAAAAATATTCTATAAATACTATCGGCGAGCTTGCCGGAACTTCACCTGAATTTTTAACCCGCCTGCTTGGTGTAAATGGCCTTCATCTGTGGCAATTTGCAAACGGTATGGATATTTCAGAGGTTAATCATCAGAACTATAAGAGAGAAATTAAAAGTGTGGGGAACAGCACAACTACCTACAAGGATTTAACCACAAATGAAGAAGTGTGGAAGGTTATGCTCGGCCTTTCTGTAACAGTGTGCGAACGGTTGCGTGCTGATAAATTATCAGCTAACGGAGTATCTATTACTATAAAAACAGCTGACCTTTGCAGTAATGAATTTCAGGCACAGCTTACGTCGCCTATTCATACCTCATTGCATTTATGTGAGTCTGGTTTTGACTTGTTTAAAAACAACTTCAACTGGGATAAGAATATTCGTGCTGTTGGGATACGTGCCATTAATCTTTCAAGCAGTATTATTGAGAAACAGTTGAGCTTCCTTGAAGACAACAAGCGAATTGAAAACTATGAAAAGCTTGAGGAAGTAAGCGATAAGCTAAAAAAAAGATTTGGTAGAAATATCATATATCCGCTTTCTTTACAAAATGATATCAGCCTTATTTCTTCACAAAAAACAACACTCCCCACAAATTAGCAGGGAGTAGTAAAATAGTTATTCTGAAATCAGTTTTAAAGTATCACGTGCAATTAATAGCTCTTCATTTGTTGGAATAATCCAGCACTGAGTTGTTGAACCCTCAGCTGAAAGATTGCAAAGCTGTCCATTCATTTCTTTATTCAATTCATTATCAATTTTTATACCCAAGAAATCCATATCTGCACAAACATCACGGCGCAAATCCCATGCGTTTTCACCGATACCACCAGTAAATATAACAGCGTCAAGGCCATTCATTACTGCTGAATATGCACCGATATATTTCTTTATCTGATATCTTTGAATTTCGATAGCAAGCTGAGCCCTTGGGTTACCCTCCTGGCTGGCAGCAGTTATTTCACGATTATCACTTGATACACCTGAAATTCCAAGGTAGCCTGATTCCTTATTAAGCAGATTGCTGATCTGACTTGCCGACATCTTCTCTTTTTGAGCAATAAAAGTTAATACTGACGGGTCAATGGCTCCCGAACGAGTACCCATAATCAAACCATCAAGAGGAGTAAATCCCATTGAAGTATCGATAGATTTGCCACCATTAATACAGCAGATTGACGAGCCGTTTCCGAGATGACAGCTTACGATTTTAAGCTCTTCTATATTTTTGCCCATAAGATTTGCAAGTTCTCCTGAAACATATCTGTGCGATGTTCCGTGAAAACCGTATTTTCTTACACTATAATTTTCATAATATTTATATGGCAGGCCATACATGAATGCTCTTCTTGGCATTGTCTGATGAAATGATGTATCAAACACAACCACTTGTGGTACGCTTGCATCAAATACCTTTTTGCAAGCCCTTAAAGCAAGAACGTGTGCTGGGTTATGAAGTGGTGCAAGATCAGAAATTGACTCTATCTTATCAATTACTTCGTCTGTTACAATAGTTGATTTTGTAAATAATTCAGCACCCTGAACTATTCTATGTCCAACAGCTGCTATCTCACTCATATCAGTGATAACAGATGCTTCGCCTGTCGTCAGTACTTCAATCAACTTCTGAAAAGCCTCAGTATGTGTTTTAAAATCACAATCACTTGTGTAGCAACGGCCATCAAAGGTTTTGTGTGTTATCTTGCCGTCAATTCCTATTCTTTCACAATTTCCTTTTGCGATTACTTGTTCATTGTTCATATCAATTAATTGATATTTTAGTGACGAACTTCCTGCATTGATTACCAGAATCCTCATATTTTTTTCCTCCAAATTCACTTGACATATATTCCATTATTTTATATTATTACAATAACGGGAAAAAATCAAGTACTTTCTAAAATTAGCGATAAAATTTCTTGTTTTTTGTTAAAAAAGGGGATAATATGAAGATTGCAGGTATTATTTGTGAATATAACCCATTCCATAACGGTCATCTCTTTCAGCTTAAAGAGACTAAACAGCTTGGTGCAACTCATATTATTGCTGTTATGAGCGGAAATGTTGTTCAGCGTGGGGATTTTGCTATTTTTGACAAACACAAACGTGCTGAAATTGCTGTAAAATGTGGGGCTGACCTTGTTGTCGAGCTTCCTGTTCCCTATTCAAGTGCTTCTGCCGAGTTGTTTTCAAAGGCTGCTGTTTATATTTTAGAGCAGCTTGGCGTTGTTGATATGCTGTCCTTCGGCTCAGAAAATGGGGACATCGACACACTGAAAAAAGCTGCACAGGCTTCAGAATCAGTGCTTAGCTCAAACAGAGTTTTTGAGCTTATTTCACAGGGCTTGTCGTATCCATCTGCAATTGCAAAGGCTATCAGCGAAGGCTATGATAAAAGTATCTACGAGGTATTTAGCTCACCAAACAATACCCTTGGTATTGAATATATAAAAGCTTTGAATTTTTTTGAAAGCAAAATTCAACCTGTTACTATAACGAGAAATTCCGTTTCGCATGACAGTAATACTGAAATCGGAAAGTTCGCAAGTGCTTCTCTTCTAAGGAAATATATTAGTGAGAATAAAGAGATAGATTTCTTTGTTCCTGCTTCAACAAAAAATACTATAATTGATTTATCAGAAAGCAATGAAATTACAAATATACGAAATATTGAAAAAATCATTATCTTTAAACTGCTGACAATGACAAAAAAAGAGCTTGATAATCTGCCTGAGGCTAACAACGGATTGTCTGACAGGCTGTATTCTGCTTTAAAAACCGCGACAACTTATCAGGAATTATTAGATAAAACAAAAACAAAATGCTTTACACTTGCAAGAATACGCAGGGTTATATGCTATGCTGTTTTAGGAATAACAAGCGCTGATTTCAATGTGCTTCCGCCTTTTGCAAGGATACTTGCCTTTAACGATAAAGGCTGCGAAATAATGGCAGAAATGAAATCAAAATGCAAAATTCCCTATTCAACCTCGTTATCAGAGCTTTCAAAAAAATCTGAAACAGCAAAAAGATTTGCCACACTTGACGAAAACACATCAAAAATATTTTCCCTTGCTGTTAATAATCAGTCATTCCGGAAAAATGAATATTCAGTAAAAGTTTCAAAACTATAAAATCCCCCGTAAATTAATACGGAGGATTTACTTTTTATTTAATTAGTGATTTTCCTGTCATTTCAGCAGGCTGGTCAAGCCCCAAAATGCTAAGCATTGTAGGCGCCAAATCAGCTAAAACCCCGTTGTCAGAAAGCTCACACTTCATACCTGCAACAAGTAAAGGGACCTTATTGGTTGTATGTGCAGTAAATGGTGAACCATCTGGCTCATACATTTGGTCAGCATTTCCGTGGTCTGCTGTGATTAGTGCAACCCCACCCTTTGCCAACAATGCATCAACAGTTTTTCCAACACAGGAATCAACGGCTTCAACAGCTTTTACAGCTGCATCAAATAGCCCCGTATGGCCAACCATATCGCAGTTTGCATAGTTCAGAATTATTACATCATACTTGCCTTCGTTGATTTTGTTTACTACTTCGTCAGCAACCTCAAAAGCGCTCATTTCCGGCTGTAAGTCATAGGTAGCAACCTTAGGGGAAGAAATCAATGCACGGTCTTCATTAATAAACGGAGCTTCAACTCCACCATTAAAGAAGAATGTAACGTGAGCATATTTCTCAGTTTCAGCTATACGTAGCTGTGAGAGGCCTTTGTTAGCAATATACTCACCAAAAGTGTTTTCAAGTGATTGTGGCTTGAATGCAACGTGAACATTTGGCATTGTTGCGTCATACTGTGTCATACAAACAAAGAACAGTGGGAAAAAGCCATTATTCCTTGAGAAACCGTTAAAGCTCTCATCAACAAAAGTTCTTGTTATCTCTCGCGCTCTATCAGGGCGGAAGTTAAAGAAAACAACGCTATCGTTTTCTGAAATATTGCCGTTTTTTGAGCAAACAGAAGGAACAACAAATTCATCGGTGATATTGTCAGTGTATGATGACGTCATTACGTCAACAGGATTTTCATAATATTCGCCCTGGCCATAAACCATTGCAGAATAAGCTTTTTCTACCCTGTCCCATCGATTATCTCTGTCCATTGCATAATAACGCCCTGAAATTGTTGAAATTTCACCGACGCCGATTTCAGCCATTTTTTCTACAAGCTTTTCTACAAATTCCTTACCACTTGATGGCGGAACATCACGACCGTCCATAAAGCAGTGAACATAAACCTTTGTCAGCCCTGCATTTTTTGCAAGCTCAAGCAAGCCATACAGATGTGTAATATGGCTATGCACTCCACCGTCTGAAAGCAAGCCCATCAGATGAAGTGAGGAATTATTCTTCTTGCAGTTTTCTATTGCATCATTAAGTGTCTGGTTATTGACAAAATCACCATCGCTTATTGATTTTGAAATTCTTGTAAGCTCCTGATATACAATTCTGCCGGCGCCAATGTTTGTGTGCCCTACCTCACTGTTTCCCATCTGCCCGTCCGGAAGTCCGACATCCATACCGCTTGCACCGATTGTTGTATGCGGGCAGGATTCAAAAAGCTTGTCAAGATTTGGTGTGGCAGCGGCAGCAATTGCATTACCATAGCTTTCAGGACTGTATCCATATCCATCAAGAATAATTAACGCCAATGGTTTTTTACTCATATTATGCTCCTTTATTCTTCAACTTGTTGTTTAATATAATCCATTGTAAAAGCGGGAATAAGCTTTAAGCCATGCTCGCCCAAAATTTCATGTGCCTTTTCGTTCCTTAAAATAACACAAATAACCGTATCAATTATTGCGCCTCTTTCACGAAGTTCTTTTACACCATCAATAATAGCGCCGCCAGTTGTTACAACATCCTCAATAATGCAAACCTTTTTGCCCTTGATGTCAGCACCCTCAGCAAGCTTGCAGGTCCCGTATTCCTTAGCTTTTTTTCTAACAAAGGCGGCAGGCATTCCGTTTTCAAAAGAAATTGCTGTTACAACAGGAATTCCACCCATTTCAAGACCAGCGATTACTTCACTGTCCTTAGGAATAAGAGGAGCCATAGCCTTTGCTATTTCCTTTAAGACCATCGGATTAGCCTCAAAAAGATATTTATCAAAATATTCATTTGAAATCTGCCCTGAACGCAGCTTGAATTCACCTGTTATATGTGAAAGCTCATAAATCTTTTTTGCGATTTCGCTTTTATTCATTAGTTTAAAACTCCTTTAT
>QKDG01000106.1 GCA_003246805.1 Clostridia bacterium
GGGGAAAACCCGGCGGCAGCTGATGCATCAGGAATAAATATCAGCCTTTATAAGTATGTAAACATTTGTATAGGTGGTGCTTTGTGCGGATTAGGTGGCGCATATCTATCACTTGTTTTTATTGGGGGATGGCAAAAGGATATAACTGCCGGTGCCGGCTGGATTGCTGTTGCGCTGATTATTTTCAGCACATGGAATCCGATAAAGGCTATATTTGTATCATATGCTTTTGGTGCACTGAGGGGGCTTAGCTTTACATTCCAGTCAAGCGGGATAAACATACCTTCATCGTTGTTGGCTATGCTGCCATATGTTGCAACAATCATCGTTCTTCTCTTTATTTCTGTTAAAAAGAAGAAGGAAAATCAACCCCCAAATTCACTTGGAACAGCATATTTCAGGGAAGAAAGATAGTTATTGTTATATAAAAATCAATAAAAAACAATATTGCCTGGTTACCTTTTATGGTATCCAGGCAATATTTATATTGGAAGATGGAATATGAAGACGGCTGATTTACATATTTACTGTTACAGAATAATAGTTTTTGCCTGCAACAAAAGGAACAACATTGTTGTCACACTCATGTCCGTCAACAAAAACCTTGATGCTGCCACTGCAACTGTTGTTTACAGTGATGTCGTAGGTTGCGTTTCTGAACAAACGTGTTGCTTTATACTGACTGATGCTTGCAGGAAGACAAGGTGACACCTTTAAGCCGTCATGGTCAGGAATAATTCCAAGGATGCCCTGGCTTGCTGCTGTAAATGTCCAGGCTGCTGTACCAGTCAGGAAGCTGTTTTTAGCCTCACCATAGTTTTTGGCACTTCTTCCTGCTATTGTCTGGCTATAAACATAAGGTTCAGTCCTGTGAATTTCGCTTATATCTTCAAGATAAGCAGGGCAGTTTCTCCTGTATATATCATATGCGTTTTCGCCGTCATTTTCCACTGAGAAAGCCATTACAATCCAAGGGTTGTTGTGGCAGAAAACTGAGCCGTTCTCTTTGTATCCTGGTGGATAGCTTGAAATTTCACCAAGCTCCTTGTGGTATTTTGTATAGCAAGGGTTGAGAACCTCAACACCATAATCATTCAGAAGATATTTCCTTACAGATTCAAGCGCGGTCTTTCCAAAGCCCTTGTCTTTTCCGATTCCGGCCATAGTACAAAAGCCCTGAGGCTCAATGAAAATCTTGCCTTCCTCACAATCCTTGCTGCCTATCTTTTCTTCAAAAGCATCGTAAGCACGCAAGAACCATTCTCCGTCCCAGCCGTTTTCAATAACTGCCTGTTCTAAAACTTTAATTTCATTCCATATAAAGTCTGCTTCACTCTTATCACCAAATCGGCTGCAAAGCTCAGCATAAGCTTTACCGTATTTTACAAACATTCCAGCAATGAAAACACTTTCAGCCTTGCCACTTTCAAAGTTCGCACAGGTCTGGAAGCTCTCGCCTGGGGTTTCACTAAAACAGTTAAGGTTCAGGCAGTCGTTCCAGTCAGCTCTTCCTATAAGAGGAAGCCCGTGAGGCCCTTTGTTGTTGATTGTATAATTTATACTGCGTCTCAAATGCTCAAACAATGGCTTTTCGCTGCCGATAACATTGTTGAAAGGCACTGGAATATTAAGAATTGAAGAATCTCCGGTTTCCTTGATATATGCGTCTACGCAGGCAATAAGCCATAGCGGGTCATCATTAAAGCCAACGCCTACATCAGCGTTTCCTCTTTTTGTCAAAGGCTGATACTGATGATAGGTGCTTCCATTCTCAAACTGAATAGACGCAATATCTATAATTCTCTCCCTTGCTCTTTCAGGAACAAGATGAACAAATCCAAGCAAATCCTGGCAGCTGTCTCTGAATCCCATTCCTCTGCCTGTTCCGCTTTCATAATAGCTTGCGCTACGGCTCATATTAAATGTAATCATACATTGGTATTGATTCCATATATTCACCATTCTGTCAAGCTTGTTGTCGTCACTGCTTACATTAAAACGTGAAAGCAGCTTGTTCCAGTATTCTGTAAGAGTTGATTGTGCTTCAAGCACAGATTCAGTTTTGCTGTATTTACTGATTAAAGCTTGTGCTTTTTCTTTATTTATAATATTATCTGAAATAAACTTTTTATCGTTTTCATTCTCAACATAGCCGAGAATAAATACACATTCACGTTCTTCACCGGCTGCAAGTGTCATATCAATTCTATGGCAGGCAATAGGTGACCAACCGCTTGCAACACTGTTGCTGCTTGTTCCGTTTTCAACAGCCATCGGATTCTGCCATGAGCGGAATTTGCCTAAAAAGCTGTCTCTGTCGCTGTCAAATCCATTTGTCTCACAGTTAACAGAATAAAACGCAAAGTGGTTTCTTCTTTCTCTGTATTCGGTTTTGTGATAAATTACGCTCTTTTCAATTTCAACCTCACCAATGTTAAGGTTTCTCTGAAAATTGGTTGAATCGTCAACTGCGTTCCAAAGGCACCACTCAACAGCGCTGTATAATGAAATAGTATGAGGCTTGCTGTCATTGTTTTTAATCTTTATTAAATTCAACTCGCAGTTTTCGCCAAGAGGAACAAAGCACAATAACTCAGAACTTATTCCGTTTTTAGAAGAACTGAATTTTGTATAGCCAAGGCCATGTCGGCACTCATATGTATCAAGCTGTATGGCACATGGTAAATATGCCGGGCTCCAAACTGTGTTTTCATCTTTTATATAATAGAATCTTCCGCTTATATCAGAAGGAACATTATTATAACGATAACGGGTCAGTCTTAAAAGCTTGGCATCTTTATAGAAAGAATATCCCCCACAAGTATTAGAAATCAAAGAAAAAAAGCCCTCGTTGCCAAGATAATTAATCCACGGTAATGGTGTTTCAGGGGTTTCAATACAGTATTCCTTGTTGATGTCATCAAAATGTCCGAATTTCATATACAACTCACCTCATAAATATATATTATTAAATAACTTAAACGTTTTCGACGTATTATATATATATTATACGAAACGATGATAAAAATAAAGACCTTTCTTCTCTGGAATTCAAAATTCGTTGTTTTGCACAAAAAAGAACATGAAATTTTAGCACGTATATTTCAAAATGTTTGAACAATTCACTTGACAGACTGCGAATGTTCTGTTATTATATGTTTACGAAAACGTTTAAGATTTTTAAAGTGAGTGGTGGTATTATGGTAACGTTAAAAGATGTTGCAAAAAAATGTAACGTATCCCTTGCAACAGTAAGCAAAGCGCTGAATGGGCACACAGATATTGGTGAGCAGACAGCCGACAGTATAAGGCAGATTGCAAAGGAAATGGGTTATCTCCCTAATGCTATGGCAAGGGCACTTAAAACTAATCGGTCCAACAACATAGGAGTTTTATTTGTTGACAAAACAAGCAGCGGCTTGACGCATGAATATTTTTCTGAAATACTTAACAGCCTTAAAGTCCATGCTGAGTTTAGGGGCTATGATATAACATTCATAAGCAGTAACATTGGTTCGTTCTCGATGGATTATTATGAGCATGCAAAATACAGGCGATGTGACGGTGTTGTAATTGCCTCAGTTGATTTTGACAATCCGGATGTTATAAAGCTCGTCAATAGTGAAATACCGACGGTTACGCTTGATTACATATTTAACAACTGCTTTGCGGTTATGTCTGATAATATAACCAGCATGCAGGAAATTGTTTCTCACGTTTATTCATTGGGGCATAATAAAATTGCATATATTCATGGTGAAGATACCTCTGTTACTCAAAAGCGTATTGCAAGCTTTTATAAAACATGCAAGAGCTTTGGTATAAATGTTCCTGATGAATATGTCAAATCGGCCATGTATCATGATCCAAGGTCAAGCGGGCTCGCAACTAGAGAATTACTTGCGTTGGAAGACAGACCAACCTGTATTCTTTATCCTGACGATTTTTCTTTTATTGGCGGGATGAACGAGATTGAAAAGCAAGGGTTAAGCATACCTGAGGATATCAGCGTTGTCGGGTATGATGGTATTTTGCTTTCACAGGTTTTAAGGCCTAAGCTTACAACATTCAGGCAGGATGCTGAGGAAATAGGAAAGCAAGCTGCTCTGGCACTTATTGATAAAATTGAAAATCCAAAGCAGTTTATCACAAACCATGTAGTAGTAAAAGGGAAGCTGATTCCGGGCGACACAGTAAAACGAATTTGATAGGCAAATCTGCCTTGAAAATTATAGAACATTTTTATTTTTATGAGGAGGAAAACTATGAAAAAGTTATTATCAATGGTTCTTGTTGCATTACTTGCATTATCATTTGCAGGTTGCAATAAAAAAGAAGATTCAAAGCCTGTACAAGGTAAGGTACTTAATATTTATGCATGGAATACAGAGTTCCAGGACAGATTTAACGAATATTACGAAGTTCCGGAAGGTATTACTGTCAACTGGATAATCAATCCAAGTGACGATGGGGTTTATCAGAATAAGCTTGACGAAGCCTTGCTGGCTCAGGAAAAAGCTGCAACAGATGATAAGGTTGATATCTTCCTGATCGAGGCCGACTATGCTCTTAAATATGTTAACAGCGACTACACTGTTGACGTTATGGGCAATATCGGTTTAACTGATGATGATGTAAAAGACATGTATCAGTATACAAAAGATATCTGCACAGACAGTGACGGAAAACTAAAAGGCGTTTCATGGCAGGCTTGCCCAGCAGGTTTGATTTATCGTCGTTCAATTGCAAAGGATGTTTTAGGAACAGATGATCCTGATGCAGTACAGAAAGCGCTTTCGACTTGGGAAAAATATGATGCTGTTGCAGCTGATGCAAAGGCAAAGGGCTACTACATGACATCAAGCTTCGTGGCTGACTACCGTGTATTCTCGAACAACGTTTCATCACCTTGGGTTGTTGATGGCAAAATCGTAATTGACCCAGCTATTGAACAGTGGATTGAACAGGCTAAGAATCATATTGACAATGGATACACACTATCACATGACATCTGGGATACTGCTTCATTCGCTGAGGCTAAGAAAGACGGAAAAGCAATGTGCTACTTTGGACCAGGCTGGTTCTTCGACTTCTGCTTGATGCCTGCTACACTTGAAAACGCTGATGGAGACAAAGCAGTAGGTAACGGCTCTTATGGCGACTGGGGCGTAGTTAAAGGCCCACAGGGTTACTTCTGGGGTGGCACATGGATTTGTGCTGCGGCAGGAACAGATAATCAGGATTTAATTAAAGATATCATGTTAAAAATGACTTGTGATAAAGATACTCTTGTTGATATCACAGAAGAAATGGGAGATTTCACAAACAACGTTGCTGCTATGACTGAAATTGCTAATGATTCATCATACGGTCACCCATTCCTTGGCGGGCAAAACCATATTTCACAGCTTCTTGATTCTGCACAGTCAATCAGCTTGAAGAATATTTCAGAATATGACCAGCTACTAAATGAAGGTATGCAGGATGCTATGAAGGACTACATGACTGGTAATGTTAATAAAGCTACAGCATTAGATAACTTCTACAAAGCCGCTATCGAAGCATATCCTAATCTAACAAAATAAAGTATTCCAATGTGAAAAACGGCAAGGCATACTTTTGCCTTACCGTTTTTCACAATATATAGAAAAAAGGGGGAAACAGATAATGAAAAATTCTGCAAAGGGGAAGAAAAGAAAGTCAATTAGCTATGCTAAATGGGGTTATTTCTTTATTGCACCTTTTTTTATAGTATATACGGTGTTTAACCTTATTCCTTTAATATCAACATTCTATAACAGCTTTTTTGAAAATTACAGACAAGGGCTTAAAACTATTGGCCCAAACTTTGTGGGATTTGCAAACTATATTGAAATCTTTAACAATGGTGACATGTTAAAATATCTTACTAACACCTTAATAATGTGGATAATCGGATTTGTCCCTCAGATTTTAGTATCTATGTTGATTGCTGTCTGGTTCACAAGTAAAAGGCTTAACATCAAAGGCCAAAGGTTTTTTAAAACTGTTATTTATCTGCCTAATCTGATTATGGCATCTGCGTTTTCTATGTTGTTTTTCGCGTTGTTTTCTCCAAGCGGCCCTGTAAATCAGATTTTGATAAGTAACGGGCTTATTGAGTCAAGCTTTATGTTTTTTGATCATACAATAAGTACACGATTGCTTGTTGCAGCAATGAATTTTTTAATGTGGTTTGGAAATACTACAATTCTATTAATGGCTGGAATGATGGGTATAGATTCATCTTTATATGAAGCAGGCCAGATTGATGGTGCAACATCATGGCAGGCGTTCTTTAAAATTACCTTGCCGTTATTGATGCCTATAACAGTCTATGTAATGGTTACTTCGCTGATTGGCGGATTGCAGATGTTCGATGTTCCACAGATTTTGACAAATAAGGTTGGTTCTCCAAACAGAACAACAATGACGCTGATTATGTATTTGAACAAGCATCTTGTGAGTAAAAATGTTGGGCTTGCTGGTGCGGTGTCGATAGTTATATTTGGTATAACAGCAATTTTCAGTGTATTTGTTTACAAAATGCTTATGAGTAATTACAGTAGCAGCTCTAATCATAAAAAGGTTAAAAAGAAAGGAGTTAAGGCATAATGAAAAATATTAGTAATCAATCAAACGCAAATCACTTAGCAGCAAAAAACATTATAAGTTTATGGCTAAGCAGATTTTTCAGCTATCTGTTTCTGATAACTATTTCAATAGCATGCTTATTTTCCTTTTATATTCTAATTGTAAATGCATCAAGGTCGCACGGCGAACTGATTTCATCATTTAATTTTTTGCCGGGAACTTTCTTTTTTAAGAATCTTACAACTCTTTTATCTGACACAAATATTCCTATTTTAAGAGCTTTATTCAACAGCCTGCTCGTGTCAACAATCAGTGCTGCATTTTCGACATACTTTTCTTCAATGACAGCATACGGAATTCATGTATATGATTTTAAGGGTAAATCATTTGCGTTTACATTCATAATGGTTGTATTGATGATTCCTACACAGGTTCCTGTTCTTGGTTTTTTACAACTGATTACAAAGATGAATCTGATGGACTCACTTGTTCCTTTGATCATACCTTCAATTGCTGCCCCTGCTGTATTCTTCTATATGAAGCAATACATAGAGAGTATAGTTCCTCTTGAAATTGTTGAAGCTGCGAGAGTTGACGGAGCAAATGAATTCTTTATTTTCAACAGAATTATTCTTCCTATTATAAAGCCTGCTATTGCAGTTCAGGCAATCTTCTCATTCACTTTTTCGTGGAATAACTATTTTGTTCCGGCATTGGTTATTTCATCGAATGAGAAAAAGACAATTCCTATCCTTATTGCTCAGCTACGAAGCGCCGATTATATGAAATTTGATTTAGGCCAAGTATACATCATGATTTTCGTTGCTATTATTCCACTTATGCTTGTATATATTTTCTTATCAAAATACATTATTCAGGGGCTTACTATCGGTAGTGTAAAAGGCTAAATCTTTAATAAATTACACTGGATTTTTTTAACGAAGGGGTGTGGGGGCGACCGCAAAGCCCATGTAAACACCTGCTTGAATTAGAAATGAACAAGTAGATATGGAATCCATCAACAAACTGAAAGCAGAAACAGGAATAGCACAATGCTATCCCTGTTTCTGCTATTTATTTATTTGGAGGGTTGGAAAGTTTATTTGGCTGAGTTTTGATTAACAGCCTCTACCTGAGAATATTGATTGAATTTAGGATTTTGTTGGTATTTAAAGAAAACATATCCGACAATAATCATTAATGCCATCACAGCAACACCAGCTTTTGAAGTGCCTGAAATCTGTGTTGAAACACCCATTAGCAGTGTACCGATAAAAGATGCACCTTTACCAAAAATATCAAAAACACCAAAATATTCGCTTGATTTATTTTTAGGTATTATTTTTGCAAAATATGAACGTGAAAGTGCCTGAATAGCACCCTGAAAAACCGCAACGCATACAGCTAAAAACCAGAATTCCCATGTTTTATCAAGCTGTAAAGCAAAAATTGAAATAGCAGCATACCCTAAGATGCAGATAGAAATAAGCTTGTCGGACTTGATTTTTTTTGACAATTTTCCGAATATAATAGCACAGGGGAAGGCAACAATCTGTGTTAAAAGCAGTGCAAAAAGAAGGTTATTGTCAGAAATTCCAACATCCTTGCCGTAAGAGGTTGCCATGCTTATTATAGTATAAACGCCATCAATATAAAAGAAAAATGCAATAAGGAAGAAGAAAACCTTTTTATTCTTTTTAAGCTCACCAAAAAATTTTGATAGCCTACCAAAGCTTTCTTTAACAAAGTTATTTTGTTTTTCAACATAATAAACCTGTTTGTATTTTTTGAGAAGAGGAATAGTAACACAAAACCACCATGCAGCGTTTAGAATAAATGCAATTGATGTTGCAACTGTTGCTGAAAGGCCAATTTTGTCAGCAAACATAATCAATACAAGGCTTATTGTAAAAGGAATACAGCTGCCGATATAGCCCCAGGCATATCCATGAGAAGATATATTGTCCATTCTGTCTTCTTCTGTGATATCAGTAAGCATTGAATCGTAGAAAATCATGCTGCCTGAGCATCCAACCTTTGCGACAACGAATAGTGCAAGGAATATTATCCAGCCGACAGGGATAGCCATTGAAGCAAGCCCAAGAACACCCATAATCAGGAAGAAAGTAAACAATGGCTTTTTGTAGCCCTTTGTATCACCGACAGAACCAAGTGTAGGGCCAAGAATTGCAACAATGATTGTTGATACTGAAATAGCATAACTGAAAAATGCAGTAGAATCAGATGATGAAATACCATTTTGTGTAGCAAGGTTTTTAAAATATATAGGGATAATAGTAGAAACAAGCAGGATGAAAGCAGAGTTTGCAACGTCATAAAGAATCCAGGATTTTTCGAGCAGGGTCATTTTTTTTTCGTTCATAATAGCATCCTTTCAAGATTGTTATTCATAGTTGCGGTTAAAGCGCTCGCTGAGTTGCCTGTTATTGTCGCTGATGTATCGGTCATATTCAGTGATTATTTCTGTTGTTGGAATAACGGCATTATCAAATCTTCTTTGAAGCTCAATACAACTGTCTGCGCAATTAGGGTTAGGGGTATAATTGATTAGCAAGCCCTTCATTGAATCATAATTTCCTGAGATTTTAAGAAGCGTTAAAATAAAATTCCTTTTTAACTTGCCTGGTGCGATTAAAATCCTGTTAAAATGAATAAATGACTTTAAAGATTTCTCAATCTTGCTTTTTGGAATCGAAGGGAAAGCAATAGAAATAACCTCACAAATAGGGTCGTTAACGACGATATGGTCGGTAAGGCTTGCTGTCAAAGGATTTTTGTTATCAGCAACAAGCAGGCTTCTGTCAAATTCAACCTCAATTTCAGCGTGAGAAATATTACTTTTTTCCATTTTTTCAGCTATATAGCCATGGCAGGAGCTGTCGAGCATAAAATGGCAGATAAACCCGAACAAATAAGCGGCCAGTGAATCGTTGTTGTTTGCTTTATCTCTTAGTCCGCTAAAAAAATTAGCAGCAATTTCACCATGCATGCCATAGCCGGTCTGATTTATATAATTTTTTGACAATGGATTATAATAAAAAAATATGTCAGGCCCGTGCAACCCAATAAGGAAGAGTTCCTTGTTATTTTCTATTTTCTTTTTAACATCAGAAGAAAGATTCTCAAAAACCTTTCCGCCGAAATTAGAGTGAGTGTATGTAGAAGGCATTGTAACAGTCCTTTCTGAAAGCTTATTAATTTACAATATCATGCTTCTGTAATGTATAATGAAGATTTATGTAATAAAATAGTAAAGAAAATAGTCGAGACAAGCTGTTTTAAAATCTAAAAATTCAATTTACTATTTACAAATTGTATTATGTGCAAAAAAACAGCAATATTAATATAGGATATTTATTATAACTAACAAATAATACTGCTATTGTGCTAAAAAGCTTGACGACTTTTTGGTAAATGTGTATAATAAGCATTGTGTCTTTATGTACCTTGCAGAGTTTGCAGGGTGTTTTTTGTGATAAAATAAGTGCGGAAGTTAGGAAGTGTATATTTTAAAAGGAATATTACTATAAGTATATAATTCCTGATTTCTGTGCAAACGGAGGATAATAAGTGAAAAGAAATGATTTAAGAAATATTGCGATTATTGCGCACGTTGACCATGGTAAAACAACACTGGTTGACCAGATGTTAAAGCAGGGCGGTGCGTTCAGAGAAAATCAGGTTGTGGCTGAAAGAGTAATGGACAGCAACGACCTTGAAAGAGAAAGAGGAATTACAATTCTTGCAAAAAACACCTCGTGTGTTTATAATGATGTAAAAATTAACATCATCGACACTCCTGGGCATGCTGATTTTGGCGGAGAAGTTGAACGTATTCTTAAAATGGTTAACGGAGTAATTCTGCTGGTTGACGCAGCTGAAGGCCCTATGCCACAGACAAGGTTTGTTCTGCAAAAGGCGCTTGAATTAGGGCACAGAATTATTGTTGTTGTAAATAAGATTGACAGGCCTGACGCAAGGCTTGACGAAGTTGGCGACGAGGTTTTAGAGCTTTTTATGGAGCTTGACGCTACTGACGAACAGCTTGACAGCCCGTTTTTGTTCTGCTCAGGCAGAGAGGGAACAGCTTCAAGGGATTATAATACAAACGGTACAGATTTGACACCTTTGTTTGACACAATACTTGATTATATCTCTTGCCCTGAGGGTGAAGAGGATGCGCCATTGCAGATGCTTGTATCCTCAATAGACTATAATGAATATGTGGGCAGAATTGCTATCGGCAGAGTTGAAAGAGGAACAATAAAGCTTAACCAGGAAGTAATGGTAGGCGACTATAATAAAACAAAAAAAGAATATCGTGGCAAGATTGTTTCAATGTATCAGATTGAGGGGCTTCAGAGAGTTCCTTGTGAAGATGCAAAGGTAGGCGATGTTATCTGTATTTCAGGGCTTGAGAATATTTCTATCGGTGACACTATCGGTAAATTCGGTGAGTTTGAGGCTTTGCCGTTTGTAAATATCAGCGAGCCAACTGTTGAGATGACATTTTCAGTTAATGACAGCCCCTTTGCAGGAAAAGAAGGCAAATTTGTTACATCACGTCAGCTTCGTGAACGCCTTTTTAAAGAGCTGTTAAAGGACGTTTCTCTCCGTGTTACCGAAACAGAGAACACTGACAGCTTCAGGGTTTGTGGCCGTGGTGAAATGCATCTTTCTATTTTAATTGAGAACATGAGGCGTGAGGGCTATGAGCTATCAGTTTCTACCCCGAGAGTTCTGTATAAAGAAATTGAAGGCGAACTAAACGAGCCGGTTGAGCAGCTTGTAATTGATGTTCCTGAAAACTGTGTTGGTTCAGTTATGGAAAAAATGGGCTACCGAAAGGCTGAGCTTACTCATATGACTCCTGTCGGTGAGAGAATGAGAATTGAATTCTTAATCCCTGCGAGAGGCTTGTTCGGATACAGAAGTGAATTTTTGACAGATACAAAGGGCGAGGGAATTTTAAATTCTATATTCTATGGATATCAGCCATACAAGGGGGATATTCCAAGAAGAAATACAGGCTCACTTATTGCTTTTGAAGCAGGAGAGGCTGTAACCTATGGTTTATACAACGCACAGGAAAGAGGCTCGCTGTTTATCGGAGCAGGCACACCTGTATATGAGGGAATGATTGTCGGGGCTTCACCAAAGGCAGAAGACCTTGTTGTAAATGTATGCAAGAGAAAGCATCTTACAAACACACGTGCAAGCGGTAGTGACGATGCACTGAGGCTTGTTACGCCAAGAATTATGAGCCTTGAAGATGCTCTTGAATTTTTAGCAGAGGATGAGCTTTTAGAGGTTACTCCAAAATCAATAAGAATAAGAAAAAGAACACTTAATAATAATATGCGTGCAAAGGAACGTTCAAAATAGTAAAAGAATTGTTTTAGAAAACAGTGCGTATTTTCTGGGGGATTTGCGGTCAACAAGCGAACCCCTACGCATAATCAATTGGTTTTTCGACACTCTGTGCTCCACTTAATTCAAGTGGAGCTTTTATATCAATATTAAAATAATAATTGTTTTATTAATCTTAGGATAACAATTAGTTTTTAATAATATGCTATTCTGAAAATGATATAAAGGAAAAGAAGGGTAAATTATGAAGAATATTGTTATAAGCACGCAATATAAGTCAGAAGACTTTGTTTCAAGAGACAAGCTTGCTTCAACAGTGGGAAGTGGCGACGCAGATGTATTTGCAACACCTATGATGGTGGCACTGATGGAAAACGCCGCTATGAAATGTCTGTTACAGTTCCTTGAAGAAGGTGAAAGCTCAGTAGGGACAGAAATATCGGCAAGCCATATTTCTGCAACACCTCTCGGGATGAAGGTATATGCTGTTGCTACCCTCACTGGCTTTGAGGGCAAAAGGGTTGAGTTTAATGTTGAGGCTTTTGATGAATGTGGCAAAATCGGTGAAGCAAAGCACACAAGGTTTATTATTAATTTAGAAAAATTTTCTAACAAGACAAACGCAAAAATTAAGGCATAAATTTTATTCCCTTGCTAAAAATAGTGTTGGGGAGTGATAAAAATGAATGAAAAAAAGAATTCGTCAATATCAGACAGAATTAAAAAAATAATTGCAATGTCTTCAAGTTCGACCGACCCTAACGGGAGTTATACCGGTGTGCCTGAAAATCCTATGGAAAAACCAGTGCAGGATGTTGATGATTTATAAGAATCGGGTGCTTTTTTGCACCTGATTTTTATGAATTTTCATCTAATCTACAAAAAATATTATATATTTTTAACCAATAAGTAGGATTTGTACAAATAGCATAAAATATTTGCAAAACTGTTTTATATTATATACTAATTAAGTATTGTTTAACAAAATCAAGTGTGTTATAATTTTATCAAAGAATACTATCAAAGAATTTCAAAGAATTAAGATATGCTTGATTAGTATTTGTAACTTATATTGGGAGGAAAACAAGATGAGCTTTAACGAAGGCAAATGGCAGAACGAAATTGACGTAAGGGATTTCATTATCAGCAACTATACTCCTTATGATGGCGACGACAGCTTTTTGGCTGAGCCGACAGATAACACAAGGCAGCTATGGAAAGAGCTATCAGACAAAATGAAAATTGAAAGAGACAGAAAAGGTGTTTATGACATAGATGAAAAAACAATTTCAACAATTGTATCTCATGATGCAGGCTATATCAACAAGGAGCTTGAAACTATTGTTGGTATACAGACAGATGAACCGTTGAAGAGAGCAATAATGCCTTTTGGCGGTATCAGGCTGATATACACAGAGCTTGAAGCTTATGGCAAGGAAATGGACAAGGATGTTGCCAATGTGTTCAAATACAGAAAAACACATAACGATGGCGTTTTTGATGCATACACTGATGATATGAAGCTTGCAAGGCACACTGGTATTATAACTGGTCTTCCTGATGCTTATGGCCGCGGAAGAATCATCGGCGATTACAGAAGAGTAGCACTTTATGGTGTTGATTATCTTATTCAGCAAAAGCAGGATGCAAAGAAAAATATTGTATTTGATATAATGAGCAGCCCGGTTATCAGAGTTCGTGAAGAAATTTCTGAGCAGATAAGAGCACTAAAAGAGCTTAAAGAAATGGCTGCAAAATACGACATTGATATTTCTTTGCCTGCTAAGGATACAAAGGAAGCTGTACAGTGGCTGTATTTTGGATATCTTGCTGCTGTTAAAGAGCAAAACGGCGCTGCAATGTCACTTGGCCGTGTTTCAACCTTTCTTGATGTTTATGCAGAACGTGACCTTAAAGAAGGCAGATATACCGAAAAACAGATTCAGGAATTTATTGACCATTTTGTAATGAAGCTTAGAATAGTAAGATTTTTAAGAACTCCTTCATACGATGAGCTGTTCTCAGGTGACCCTACATGGATAACAGAAGCTATTGGTGGTATGGCCCTTGACGGACGCCACATGGTAACAAAAACATCATACAGATTTATGCATACACTTGTTAACCTTGGCCCTGCTCCTGAACCGAATCTCACAATTCTTTGGAGTGTTAACCTGCCTGAAAACTTTAAAAAATTCTGTTCAAAAATATCTATTGAAACATCTTCTGTTCAATATGAAAATGATGACCTTATGAGAGAAAAGTTTGGTGATGACTACGGTATTGCCTGCTGTGTATCAGCTATGAGAATAGGCAAGCAATTGCAGTTCTTTGGTGCACGTGCAAACCTTGCTAAGGCACTTTTATATGCTATAAACGGCGGTAAGGACGAAAAATACGGAACACAGGTAGGCCCACAGCTTGCTCCTATAACTTCAGAATATCTTGATTATGATGAGGTTATGTCAAGGTTTGAGGCTATTAACGAATGGCTTTCAAAGCTGTATATCAATACACTTAATATTATTCACTATATGCATGATAAATATTGCTATGAAAGAATTGAAATGGCACTTCATGACGAAAGCATTTTGAGAACCTCAGCATGCGGTCTTGCAGGCTTGTCAGTTGTTGCCGACTCACTTTCTGCAATAAAATATGCAAAGGTTAAGCCAATCAGGAATGAACAAGGCCTTGCTATTGATTTCGAAATTGAAGGTGATTATCCTAAGTTTGGAAACAATGACCCTGCTGTGGATGATATTACTGTTTCAATTGTCAAGAACTTTATGAACAAGCTTTCTAAGCATAGAACCTATCGTGATTCAAAGCCAACAATGTCAATACTTACAATTACATCAAATGTTGTTTACGGCAAAAAGACAGGTGCCACACCTGACGGAAGAAAAGCAGGCGAGCCTTTTGCTCCGGGAGCAAACCCAATGCACGGCCGTGATACAAAAGGCTGTATAGCCTCAATGAAATCGGTTGCTAAATTGCCTTATGATTTCTCAGAAGATGGTATTTCATACACATTCTCAATAGTACCAGACGCTCTTGGAAAAGCAGAAGACGAAAAAGCAGAAAACCTTGTTTCATTGCTTGATGGTTACTTTGCTGATAAGGGACATCATATAAACGTAAATGTTCTTAACAAGGAAGTTCTTCTTGATGCTATGGACCACCCAGAGCTATACCCACAGCTGACTATCCGAGTTTCAGGATATGCTGTAAACTTTATCAAACTGACACGTGAGCAGCAGCTTGATGTTATTAACAGAACATTCCACACAAGATTCTAAGCAATAAAACTAAAAATATTAAGAGGCAGAAGTTTAATTCTGCCTCTGCTTAATGTAAAATAGCAGTGAGGTGTTATATGAGCAAAGGTGTGACAGGTAAAATACATTCAATAGAAACATTCGGCGCGGTTGACGGACCTGGCGTAAGATTCGTATTATTTGTTCAGGGATGCCCGTTAAAATGCTTGTATTGTCACAATCCTGATTCATGGTGCATGAGCGACGGCAAAAGTGTAAACTCTGATGATATTGTTAAACAGATAAAATCTTATCGCAACTTCATAAAAAACGGGGGAGTTACAATTTCAGGCGGCGAGCCGTTAATGCAGCATGAATTTGTTCTTGATATAGTAAAAAAATGTAAGGACATTGGTTTGCATACAGCGATAGACACTGCCGGCTCTGTTCCTTTAAAGCTTTCAAAAAAGGTTATAGATGAAAGCGACTTGCTTTTGCTGGATATAAAAGCGCTTGACAATGATGTGTGTATCAAGCTGACAGGCAGCGACAACAAGAATACACTTGAAACCCTTGATTATTGTGAAAAAACAAAAAAACCTGTCTGGATACGTCATGTGCTTGTTCCCTCAATAACATTAGATGAGAAAATGCTTATTGAGCTGGCAGAGTTTTTGAAAAAATATACGGTTATAGAGAATATTGAGCTTCTTCCGTTTCATAAAATGGGAGAATTTAAATGGGAAGAGCTTAATATGAAATATGAGCTGTATGATACCCCGCAGCCACAGCCGGAAGAAATAAAAATGGCAAAGGACATATTTGTTTCAAGAGGGTTGCCGGTAAGATAACATATAAATAATGAGAGGCAATCAATATATGAAGAAATTGATAAGTGCAGTAATGGCCGGTATGTATATCGGAATTGGTGCAACAACATATTTAGTATCAGATGATAAAGTAGCAGGAGCATTCTTCTTTTGTGTAGGTATTTTTCTTGTGGTGAACTACTACAATATGCTTTTTACAAAGGTTGTTCCTTTTTACAGCTTTAAGGATTACACAATAAAAGACATTGCTATAAGCTTTTTTGGTAATCTGATAGGGGCTACATTCTATTCATTTTTAATCAGCCAGACTCGTCTTGCTGAAAAAATCGGGCACAAAATCAACGATTTAATGGCGATAAAAACTGGTGACAGCCTTGTGAGTGTTTTTATTATGGGTATATTTTGTGCTGTGCTTGTTGCATATGCTACATTCGGGCAAAAAATTTATCCCGATAATAAGATATTATCCACAGTTTTCACATTTTTGTTTATAATGGCATTCGTGATGTGTGGATTTGACCATATTGTTGCAAATATGTTTTATTATTCATTCTATGCAATAGAAAATGGTTTTTCAGCCCAGCTGTTGCCATCATTTTTTGTTGTCCTGGCAGGCAACACAGTAGGTGGCCTTGCTATCGGGTATCTTGAGGTTTATAGAACAACACAGTGCAACAAAAAGAAAAGAGCATAAATAACAAAAAGCCCTGTTGAATTTTCAGCAGGGCTTTAAAGTTTTAAAAAACAAAATATTTTATGCGAAGGGGTGCGGGGGCGACCGCAAATCCCCCGAAAATACGCACTCTAATTTGTAATACAACTATTAAAAGATTTTTTTCTATATGCTAAATTCCCTGCTGATAAAACAGCAGGGAATTTTTAATTGAACATTAAATTCATATAGGGATTTTTTTCAATAGCTTTATCATATGCTTTTATGCAACCAAAATCAATTTCATTTTCGCCATAAAATGAATATGCAGTAAGCTCATCAGCATTATAATACTGCATAATTTTATTAGCCAGCATAGCCTTTGACTTTTCCGTTTCAGCAAATAACTCCTGGGATATTAATTCACCGTCATTCCATACAAGGGCATAAGCAATGATGTTGCCTTTTTCTTTAAGGCAAAAGGCGTTGCCACCAAGAGATTTAAACATATTAAACTGATTTACCCAATAATTATAATCACGAAGGATATAATCATTATTTTTCAATAAATCAGTATAAAAATAATCAATATCAGCAATATCGCTTATTTCTAAAACATGAAGCTTATGTGATAAATCAAGATCTTTATCAAAAATATATCTATTGTTATAAAGCTTGAATTCTGGTTTATATCCAAATCTTGCGTAGTATTCAAACAAGCTGTTTTGCTGAGGGATAAGAATTGATGCTTTAATGTTATTCTCCCTGTCAATTTGTTCAGAATAATCCAACAGCTTTGCCATAAGCCCTTTTCCGCGGTATTCAGGCAGAGTGCAGGCACCATAGATATAGGTTACATCGCCAAGGTTATTTAAATAATAAGGGATACGTTGCAAAACTGAGCAAACAACCCCTTTTTCTTCAATCAAGATGGTGTTTTTAAAAGAATAGATATTGTTAAAATACCAATCAGAAAAAGCTATTTCGTTTTTAAATGAGATATCCCAAACTTCTCTTATGTGATGGTAATCATTTTCATTGGCAAAGCGATTCATTTACTACACCTTCCATAAGCTTAGCAGCATAGTTTCTCCCCATCATAATCGGATTATAGGATAGCTTTGCTTTCCGTAAGCCCTCTTTTCCTAAATCCTCCTCACGATTTATAAGCTCAATTCCTTCAAAATTATTTATTGCAAACTGGTTGTTAATCATCTGATAGCTGCCTGACACAGTGTGGTCAGCTTTTTCAATATGAACAATAAACATATCCTCGTGCGCTATTGAACCAAGTGTAAAGGCTATGATTTTCCCGTTTAGTCTTAACAGCCCGCCTTTTAAAGAAAGCTCTTCAAACCCTTTTAAAGCTAATGAAATAGCACAGGTTTCATTAAAAATCTCTGAATCTTCGGTTATGTTGTTAAGCGCACACCACGAAAGATGAAATTCAAACACCTCGTGTATGTTTTCGGCAGTTATGCTTTCATAATGCCAGTTACCCTCATTTGCAGTTGTAAATCTGTTTATAAAATTCCTCTTTGAATGAAGTTTCTTCCCGGATAAAGTTATCATGCTCTCAGATGAATAGATGTAGTCGTCATTATTTCTTCTGTCACAAAACTTAAATTCACCAGGGAACTGCGTTGTCAGGATTTCACGCTGTTTTTCATTTACCCCTGCGAGATAAAATTCACACTCTCTTTCCTTTGCATCTTCTCTTAGAAGCATGATAGCTGATTTTAAATCGCCATTCCCCAAAGGGAACGTATAAATAATGTCGTTTTCATTTTTTTGTTTTAAAAAAACGTAATCGTCTTTAAAGCAAATCTGTGTATCATAGGTTGCTTTCCATATATATAAGTCAACAAAGCTATGAGAGCATAAAGGTGATTTAAGTGGCTTTACAATTCTGTCAAAGTCTTTTTTATCTGATAATTTTATAGGCCTGAACGGTAGCATATAACGTCCTTTCTTTGTTCTTCCTTTGAATAAAATAAAATCTCTAAATATAATATACCTTTTCAGTATAATTGTCAAGGGTGTTGGTTACAGACTTTTAAAAATCCGTTTAAATGGACATTTAATAATATAAAATGCAATTGAAAAGGTAATACAAGGGGGTAACCGCAAAGCCCCTAAAAATACGTGCTTTAACTTATAATAAATTGTAGAAAAGGGCTTTTTCTACAAGCTGGCCCTTGCTTATAACAGGCAGGGGTTTTGTTATGGGGTTTATTTTAAACTTTTCTTTTAAAGAATATCCTTTTGTTTTTTGCAACTCTCAAAAGCTTGTTTATTGATGATACTATAAGAATTCCCATTGCCAGAGCGCCAGCGATAGCAAGTGTCTCTAATAGCAAATTGACAAATTCAGGTGTATCCCCAAGTATTACCTTTTCCATAGAATAATAAACAAGGCTGCCGGGAACAAGCGGTATAATAGCAGGAACAAGAAATACAGTTGCCGGTGCTTTTTGTAATCTTGCAAAAATCTCTGAATACACTGCAATAATTATTGTCGCAAAAAAATAGGTAGTTATATCGCTCTCAAAAACAAGTCCAAGGCAAACATAAGCAGTCTGGCTTATTCCGCCGCCCAGAGCAGCAAAGAACAGCTTTTTACCCTTGATATTAAATATCACACCAAAGCATAAAGAGCCGATAAACGAATAAATAATTTCAAGCAAAACAGTCATAAAAACTTCCCCTAAAAAATGTTGTTTATTCTGAAAAGCGTAAGGACAAGAGCAACTCCGATTGCAATTCCGGCAGCGATAAGCAGGGTTTCTATCAGCCTGAGCATTCCTGCAATTAAATCCCCAAGCATGAAATCACGCATAGCATTTGTGAGAACAAGCCCCGGAACAAGAAGCATAATTGCGCCTATTATCATTTTGTCATAATTGTCAGCAAGCCCAACAAGTGTGAAAAGTATAGCCATCACAGAAGAAACAGCGCTGCATATTATGTTGGTAAAAATCAGATTGGCCCTTAACCGTTGAAGAATATCAAGCAGGTATTTAACAACTATTCCAATAAACATTGAAAAAAAAGCATCTTTTAAATTTCCACCAAAAAACAGGCAGAATATTGCAGGAGCAATTGCAAAAGCAATTATGTGAGAAATATTTTTATAGGGCTTTCTGATAACTATATCGTTAATCATTGTTTTAATCTGCTGATAATCGGGGGTGCTGCTGCAAATATATCTTGAAAGATTATTAAGCTGGTCAACCTTGTCAAGGTCAGTCCCTTCGTCCTTTATGCTTTTTGTAAGGGTAATAGGTTCATCCTCATTCATATACAAAGTGACAATAATACTTGAAGGAATAGCGAAAACCTCAACAGATTCAGCATCATAGGCTTTACATATCCTGATTATAGAATCTTCGGCACGGTAAATCTCAGCCCCATATGAAAGCATGAGGCTTCCTATCCTCATTGCGGTATTAATAATCTGATTGTTGTTCATATAAAACCCTTCTATCATTAAAGTCACTTGATATTATTCTGTTCCTACTTTATAATTATATTATATTATAATACAAAACAGGAGAAAATTCATGATATTAAACATTGAAAATATTAATAAGTTCTATAACGGGAACCATATTCTAAAAAATATTTCTTTATCGGTTGAGGATAACGACCGCATTGGCCTTATTGGTGTAAATGGATGTGGAAAATCAACTCTTTTAAGAATTATAACACAAATTGAGGATTTTGACAAAATTGATGGTATCCAAAGCTCGCTGTCAATATCTGCAAATAAAACTTTGGGTTTTTTAAAGCAGAACAGCGGGCTTGATAATTCAAGAACAATTCATGAAGAAATGCTGATGACTTTTTCTAATCTCATCGAAATATCAAACAGGCTAAAAGAGCTTGAAGAATATATAGGCAAGAATTCACACAGCACAGAAGAACCTGCATATAAGGCTGCCCTTGATGAATACTCGCATAAAAGTGCTTTTTTTGAAGCACAGGAGGGGTATCTGATTGAAGTTAAAATAAAAACAATACTCAATGGTATGGGCTTTGCAAATGTAATGACAGACAGGCTTATCAGTACATTGTCAGGTGGAGAAAAAACAAGGCTTGCTCTTGCCAAGCTACTCCTTGAAAATCCTGATTTGCTGATTCTTGACGAGCCAACAAACCATCTTGATTTTAAAACGCTTGTCTGGCTTGAAGAATATCTTCAAGGATACAAGGGCGCTTTGCTTATAGTATCACATGACAGATATTTTTTAAATAAGCTTTGTTCAAGAATATGCGAAATTGAAAGAGGCATCCTGACAGCATTTAAAGGTGATTATTCAGGCTATCTTATTCAGAAAAAGCAATTGACCGAACGCATTGCTAAGGAATATGAACAGCAACAGCAGCAGATAGCAGGGCTTAATGATTATATTCAAAGGAATAAAGCACGTGCCTCAACCGCTAATATGGCAAAAAGCAGAGAACGTCAGCTTGAAAAATTAGAAATCATTGAAAAACCAGCAGCACAAATGAAGCAGTCAAAAATCAAGCTTGAATATGATATTGTTCCACCAAAGGATATTTTAAAGGTTAATGACCTTGATATTATTGTTGGCGAGGGTGAAAAGGAAAAGCTTCTTGTTAAAAGTTTTGAGATTAAGGTTTTGCGTGGCGAAAAGGTTGCAATAATAGGGCCAAATGGCATAGGAAAGTCAACAATACTTAAATATATTCAAAACAAAATCCCACGAAAAAAAGGAACAGTTGAATGGGCAAGAAATGTAAAGGCAAGCTATTTTGAACAAGAAAATTCTCATCTTAACTTCAACAACCCTGTTATTGAAGAGCTTCACAAACGATTCCCAAGGGAAACCGAGCAGACAATGCGTGACTTGCTTGCAAAGGTTTTGTTTACAGGCGAAAATGTAAATAAGCCTGTAAAGGTTATAAGCGGGGGAGAACGTGCTAAGCTTTGCTTTGCCATAATGATGTATGAGCGTGGGAATGTGCTTATACTTGATGAGCCAACAAACCATCTTGATTTGGCAACAAAAGAAATTCTTGAACAAGCACTGTATGATTATGACCAAACAATTATTTTTGTATCGCATGACCGTTATCTTTTGAATAAAATTGCTACACGTATAGTTGAGGTTACCCCTGATGGAGTTAATAAATACCCAGGTAATTTTGATTTTTATTCAAGGAAAAAGCAAGAGGAGGAGCTTGCTCTACAAAGGATAGAAGAAGAGCAGAAAATAGAGAAACAAAGGGAATTATCACAGGCAAGCAATATAAAAACATATCGTAACAAAGAGCAGCGCGCACAGGAGGTAAAGAAGAAAAATACAATAAAACAGCTTGAAATGGAAATTGACGAATTGCAGGAGAATATAAATCAAATAGAAAAGGAAATCTCTGACCCGCAGATATACACCGATTTTCAGCTTATGGGCGAGAAATGCACGTTGCTTGAAGAAATGAAGCAACAAATGTCAGATAAATATGATGAATGGATTATGCTTTGCGAAATTTAAAATTATTTTTTTAAACCTATTGACATATAATATTATATCTCGTATAATATAAAACAAGATACAATATTATATAGAAACAGGGTGGTCAATTGGGGCTTTCAATTAGTTCAAATCTTTTGGATGCATTGGTTTTGTCTGTTGTGAGGAATGAAGATACCTATGGATACAAGATAACACAGGAGATAAGGAATGCCATGGATATTTCGGAATCAACGCTGTATCCGGTTTTAAGGCGCCTGCAAAAGGATGATTGCTTAGAAACCTATGATATGTCTTATATGGGGCGGAACCGAAGATACTATAAGATAACTCAAAAGGGTATTTTAACACATGAGCTTTATAAAAAAGAATGGCAAAGCTACAAAAGCAAAATCGACAACATTATATCTGATGGGGGAGAAATATGAACAGAACAGAATATTTAAAGGTATTGGAGGGGAAATTAAACCCTTTGCCGCAGGAGGAAAGACAGTCAGCAATAGCATATTACAACGAATTTTTTGATGATGCAGGAATAGAAAACGAGCAGGCAGTAATAGCAAGCCTTGGCAACCCTGAACAGCTTGCAGAATCCATTCTAAAAGAAAGTGGCGTTATAAGCACAGCAGGTGAAAGCAATAAATACAATAACGCAACCTTTACACCGCCGCCAACAAAAGGGCAGGCAATTAATAATAACAACACCAGCAGGAACTTCTGGATAGCTGTATTATTGATAGTATCCTTCCCGGTCTGGATTGGATTTGTCGGTGGTGTATTTGGGGTTTTGGTTGGTATAATTGCAGCAGCGCTTGGAATAACACTGGCGCTTTGTGTGGTTGCTGTTGTATTTTTTGTTGTAGGCATTATCAAGATGTTTATGTATCCTTTAATCGGTGTGTTGTTTATAGGAATCAGCCTTGTATGCTTTGGCTTATTGATACTTGCTGTATTCCCACTCTTAAAGATTATTTTTAAAGTAATAGCTTCTGCCTGCAAGGGTGTCGGCAGCCTGATTGCAAGCTTATTCAGAGGAAGAGGGGTAACAGCATAATGAACAAAAGTATGTCAAAAGCACTTTTTGCACTCGGTATAATAATTATCGGCGTGGGAATGATTGTAACAGCAGTTGTAATGGGGGTTAGTAACTATAATTTTTCTGAATTTTGTTACAGCATTGGTTCGTATGAAACGGAATCTTTTACAAAAGATTTTGACGAAAGCATTTCTTCAGCCAATATAGAGTTCAATATAGGTGAATTGATAATTAAGGAAGGCGATTCCCTTAAAATTGTCGCTGAGGATGTAAAAAAAGACAGCCTTGAATGTTATGTTAAAAACGATACCCTTTATGTTGAAATAACTAAACACAACAATTCATGGGGATTAAATTTTGGGAATGTACAATCAAAAATGACAATCTATATTCCCAAAAACAGCGAGCTAAACGATTTTTATGTTGATTTAGGTGTGGGCGACACAAATATCAGCAATATAATTGCTGAAAGCATGACTATTAACCAGGGAGTCGGTGACTGTTATATCAGCGATGTAAATATCAAAAATTTATCGGTTGATGGTGGAGTAGGTAACCTTAATTTTGCAGGAAAACTATCAGGCAACTGCGATGTTGATGGTGGTGTAGGTGATATCAGCTTAAAGCTTGACGCAAATGAAAATGATTATGATTTTGATATTTCAAAGGGATTAGGAGATATTAAGGTCAATGGAAAAAAAGATTTTGACAAGTCAAACAACGGGGAATTCACAATGAGTATTAATGCCGGTGTTGGCGATATTGATGTAGATTTTAATTGATTTTAAGGAGGAATTTTTATGCCAAAAAAATTATACAGGGTGGAAAATGATAAAATTATTGCTGGTGTCTGCGGCGGAATAGGCGAATACATTAATCTTGATGCGAATATTGTAAGACTATTGTTTGTATTATTTGGTATACCAGGGCCAGGTATTATTGTTTATATAATAGCTGCTATACTTTTGCCAACAAAAAGCCAGACTTTTTAGTTTTAGTAATAATAAGCTTAGACGATTGAAAAAGCCCCCGATTTTGATACAACCAAAGTCGGGGGCTTTCTACAATTTTATTATAAATTTAGCACATATATACAGGGGCTTTAAGGTCGCCCCCGTACCC
>QKDG01000186.1 GCA_003246805.1 Clostridia bacterium
ACTAAATCAGTTTGAGAGAATTGTCGCAAAACTATCTGAAGCTTGTGAAGAAAAGCTAAACAGCCAGATTAAGATTGAAAGCAATACATTTTCAACAGGTGATAAAAATAATGTTGAAGAATTAGTGAGAAGTTCAGCAAACCAGCAGTCTTATATCAAACCTGTAAAAAAATCAGATGAGCTGGGAGAGCTTATGGCTTATAGCAGTGCAGGTGTAAACACCACGAAAACTTCTGTTGTAGCTGATGAAAGTGTAATTTTGCAAGCCGGTGAAAGCGTAAAAAACCAGATTTCACAGCAGATTATCGAACAAATTCAGGGCACAGAAAATGCTTTTAACCACAAGGAGCTGACTATCAAGCTAAACCCTGAGGAATTAGGAGAGGTTTCAATCAAACTTGAAAAAAGTGGTGAAGAAATCAAAATCAGCATAATGGCACAGAACAGCAATACACAAAAGCTTATTTCAGAAAAGCTGCCAAATCTGATAACAAGCCTTCAACAAATAAACAGCCAGGTAAAAGATGTTGCTATTGTTAATCAGAATGACAACGCAAGCTCCTTCTTCAACAACTTTGCACAGTCACAATCACAGTCTGGCGGGCAGTATCAGGCAAGGCATTCACAATCGGCAAACCACTATATAAGCATCCCGGAGAATGAAACGGAAGAAAATATTTTAATAAGGGAGGGCGAATTATGGCAGACAGCATAGCAAGCTATTCAGCAACACAAATCAGCAGTAATTATCAAAAATATAAAGAATATTTTACGACAGAAGACACTTCATCACTCGACCAGATGGATTTTTTAAAGCTGATGACAGAGCAGATGAAAAATCAGGACTTTACAAATCCAACAGACAATACAGAATTTATTGCCCAGATGGCACAGTTTAATACATTGCAGCAAATGCAGCAGATGACATTCTATTCTAACGCAAGCTTTGCAGCTTCACTTGTCGGGAAGATTGTTACTGTTTCAAGTGTAAATGAAGCAGGAGTAACCGAAGGGGTAACAGATATTGTTGATGGCGTTAAAATGAATGGAACAGAGGTTGAGCTTTTTGTGGGCGGAAAACTCTATTCAACATCAGATTTAAAGGAAGTTTTAAACGAAAGCCTTATAGCAACAAAAAGTAAATAATCAGAAAAGTGGTGGTAAAGATGAACATCAATGAATTCAGGCTAAAAAATATGCAGGTAAATCCTTCATTAGCTCCTGATTCTCAAAGAAGCACATCAAAAACAAATCAGACGCCACAGGAAAGCACCTTTGCCCAAACCCTTAAAAAACAGCTTGAAAAGCAGAGTGGTTCCGTTGAATTTTCAAAGCATGCTATTGACCGTATCAATCAGAGAAATATTGATATGCAGGAAGATGATAAAATGGAAAGGCTAAACAAAGCTGTTGAGCTTGCACAGCAGAAGGGTGCAAATGAAACCCTGGTTTTAATAGACCAGACGGCGTTTGTTGTTAGTGTAAAAAACAACAAGGTTATTACTACTATGTCACAGCAGGATATGGTAGGAAACGTATTCACAAACATTGATTCAACCGTAATAATGTAAAAAGCTGGACCGTAAAGGGGGCTTGTTTACTCCGATTGATTGAGGAGTAAGATTATGGTTGCATTTAAAATCCAAATTAAATATTAAAGGAGTGTTTTTAAATGTTAGTATCCCTATATTCAGGCGTTTCAGGACTGACAGCGCACCAGACTAAAATGGATATCATAGGAAACAATATCGCAAACGTAAATACATATGGTTTTAAGTCAAGCCGTGTTACTTTTAAAGACGTTTATTATCAGAACCTAAAAAACGCAACAGAAGGTACTGCTACTGTCGGTGGTAACAATCCTTCACAAAGAGGTTATGGTGTTAACGTGGGAACAATTGACACAATGATGTCACGTTCAGGATTTCAGACTACGGGCAACGGGCTTGACCTTGCTATTGCAGGGGAAGGATTCTTTCAGGTTCAGGACAAAGTAGGAAACAAGTATTACACAAGGGCAGGTATTCTATCGGTTGACAATTACGGAAACCTTGTTGATGCAAACGGGAACTTTGTTCTTGGTATTACAGGTGACCCTACCGGACAGGTAGCAAGCTCAGATAAAATTCAGCTGGTTGTTCCAAACATAACAGATGCTGCTTCAAGTGCAAGCAAAACAATTCTTGGCTCAACAATAACCATCAGCTCCACTGATGTCGGAGAGGATGGAAATATAACAATCAACTTTGTTAACGGAACACCTCCCACCTCAACACTTTCAGGCTCAAATCTTACAGTAACCTTTGACCAGAGCGGAGATTATCCGACACTTACTTCATTACAGGCTGCAATAGATGAAGCAATTAAAAATGGTGGTGTAACACTTCCGGCAGGGGCTATAAATTTATCGGTAGAACCTACTCCCGCCAACACGTCTGCGGCAGCGACAAACTATGTTGATTTTGGTGCAACTCCGGCGACTGACAGGCTTAATGTTACAGCTGGCAAAAACGGAACAGCCGGCAATGCAATAAGTATTAAGTATAAAGAGATTGATGCACCTGCTGTCGCATCAGCAGAATGGGACGGAGATACTCTTGTGTTCTCACTTGTTAAAACAGATACATATGATGCTGCTGCCTTACAAACACTTGCTGACGCTGCAGGCGTTGTTGCAGGCGTTGCGGCAGGTGATACAAAGGACCTTTCTTTCACCGGGCTTACAACGTTAGTTACAGGAACAGACCTTGCACAAAAGCCAATCAAGCTTGGCGGTGGTGACAATACATATTATGAAAATATCGCAGGTATGCTTGGCACAGTTAAGCTTGATGGCGGTAGAACAGCAGCAGAACAGACTGTTGGAAATCTATCAGGCATTGCAATAGGAAACGACGGTGTAATCTCAGCTTATCACAATGTATTCGGGCAGATGACTCTCGGCAGAGTAGACCTTGTTACCTTTGACAATCCGGCAGGCTTAGAGCAATCGGGAAATTCGTATTTTATTCAGACATCAGCATCGGGAGACCCACGCCTGTGTAAACCAGGCTATGATGGCTCGGGCGATATCGTTTCTGGTTCACTTGAAATGTCAAACGTTGACCTTGCAAAGGAATTTGCAGATATGATTACAACACAGAGAGGCTTCCAGGCAAATTCAAGAATCATCACCACTTCAGATGAAATATTGCAGGAGCTTGTAAATCTTAAGAAATAAAAATTAAATATTTTGTATGGGGAGCATTGATTTCTCCCCATACAAAAAATAATGAGGGGTATTACATGATAAAGCTAACAAAAGTAGACGGCAGAGCTATCGCTGTGAATGAAGATTTTATTGAGAATATCGCCAGTGCACCAGATACAATTATTACAATGCAAAGTGGCAGAGCCTTTGTAGTTAAAGAAAACATGGAAGAAATTATTCTTCTGATAAAGCAGTTTAAAAAAAGCTGCATATCAGATACAAACTAAGAAAATTCGCTAAACGCTTTAAATAAATAAAAAAATCACCTTTATTCTACGGAGGATATTATATGAACATTTCCGGTTTACTTGGCTTTCTTTTAGGGCTTGGATTAATTGTTTATGGAATGATTGGAAACGGAGATTCAATCAATACATTTATAGATTTTCAGTCACTTGCTATCACACTGGGCGGAACGCTTGGTGCGCTTTTGATGTCGTTTCCATTCAAAATAATTAAAAACGTACCAAAGATGGTAATGATGTTCTTAATGCCAAAAAAATACGACCCTCAGAAGTATATCGAGCAGATGGTTGAATTTGCAAAAATAGCAAGGAGTAAAAGCTTGCTTGCACTTGAAGACAGCGCCAAGGACTGCAAGGACCCTTTTATGAAATCAAGCCTGATGCTTATAGTTGACGCAAATGACAGCGACAGGGTTAGAGCGATGCTTGATGATGCGATTGATTTTATGTGTGAAAGGCATGAGGAAAACTGGACCTTTTTTGACAAGGCTGGTGCAGTTGCCCCTGGCTTTGGTATGATAGGAACACTTGTAGGACTTATTAATATGCTTAAAAATCTAAGCGGAAACGCAGACGGATTAGGTGCAGGAATGTCAACAGCGCTTATCACAACCTTTTACGGCTGTATTGTTGCACATTTAATAAGCGCACCGATAGCACACAGGCTCAGGGCACTCCACGCGCAGGAGCTTTTGTGTATGCAGATAGTTGAAGAAGGAGCACTTGCAATTATATCTGGTGCAAACCCAAGATACATAGAAGAAAAGCTTGAATTTATGCTACCGAAAAACAAAAAGAAAGCAAAATCAGCTAAAACAGAAAATAATTAGCATTAATTAAATTTTTATAGATTTTATCATCACAATATGTTAGAATAAATTAAGAAGAGAGAAGGTGGATTTTTGGCGAGACGTAAAAAAAGCTCAGGCTCAGAAGGTGGTTCAAACTGGATGGATACGTATGGAGACATGGTAACCTTATTGCTTACCTTCTTTGTAATGCTTTATGCGAGTTCATCAGTTGATGAAGAAAAGTGGCAGTATATATTGCAGGCTTTTACGTCGAACGGGGATATTCTGAATGAAATTGTTGCGCCACAAAATCCGGACTCACTTTCTGACAGTAATCTTGTTACAAACACAAGTGAGCTTGAAAGAGGGGAATTGCCTGCAACCTTTGATGAGCTTTATCATTATCTTGTGAATTATGTTGAAGATAACGGGCTTTCAGAAAGTGTTGAGGTTGAAAAGGGTACAGCCAATATCTATATAAAATTCCAGAATCATATCTTTTTCAGTGGCGACAGTGATGTGCTGCTTCCAACAGGAAAAAGTGTTCTTGATGATATAGGCAAGGGAATAAAGGTTGTCAACGATAAGATTCGCCTTGTAAAAGTCTGTGGGCACACAGCAAAAAGTGATTATTCCACAAAGGACGATATTGTGCTATCAACAGGGCGTGCTACAAACGTTGTTATTTATTTGAGAGATAATCAGATAACGTCAGCCGAAAAGCTTATTGCAACAGGGTATGGTTCTTACCGGCCTATTGCTCCCAATGATACTGATGAAAACAGGGCAAAAAACCGACGTGTTGAAATAGTGATAATCAGAAATGACCTTGATTTATCTGACGACGATGTAATTAAGGAGCTTCTGGAGCTTGACTTTTCAACTGAGGTTATCTCTCCCGAATAGCCCTGAATAAAATAAATTTATGAAATGCCTTCAATAAGAGGTGAAGAAACAGATGGCAGATGTGTTGTCGCAATCACAGATTGACGATTTGCTTAAAAATTTAAGCAGTGCGGGAGACAAGGGAATAGAAGAAATTGAGCTTCAGAAGAATGACAAGAAGTTGAAGGTCTATGATTTTAGGACTCCTAAAAAGTTTACAAAGGAACGACTGAAAGTTCTGAGCAGGATATTTGAAATATATTCGCGTTTATTGTCTTCTTACCTTACCAGTATATTAAGATTGTATTGCAAGGTTAATGTAATTTCGATAGAAGAGCAAAGGTATTATGAATTCAACAATGCATTGCCAGAATATGTAATGATGTGTATTTTTGATGTTGGACTAAATGACAAGGATATTGAAGATACATCGTTCATAATGCAGATATCAAATCCCGTTGCTTTTACCATGCTTGACAGAATGCTTGGCGGAAACGGAAGCTATGTTGATATAAACCGCGATTTTACTGAAATTGAAATTGAGCTTTTAAGCAAATTTGCAAAAACCATGTGCGGAATGCAGAAGGAAGCATGGGGAAACTATATTGAGATCAATCCCACAATAACTGACATAGAAACAAATCCCAGAGTTATACAGTCTATTGCACCTGATGATGTTATCATACTCGTTTTGCTCGAGGTTGAGATAAGGAATGTAACGAATACGATATCCATATGTATCCCTGCAATTAATTTAGAACAGATGATGACTAAATTCAATGAAAAGAATGCAAAGAACAAACGCTTTGATATGAGCAAGGAAAGCGAAAGAAAAGCCGAAATAATGGGCGGTATCAAAACCACACCTCTTACTGTAAAAGCAGTTCTTGGGGAAACTCAGCTTCAGCTAAAGGATATATTACAGCTCCAGGTTAATGACATTATCAGCCTGAATGCGGGGATAAACGACAATGTAACCCTGAAAATAGGCGAAACAAAATGGTTTGATGGCAAGCTTGGTGCAAAAAACAATAAAAAAGCAGTTAAAATTGATAATACTTTTAAGAATTGAGGTAGATGGGGAGAATGAGTATAGATACAAAGATTCCGGAACAGCTTATTCCCAAAGAGGTTGAATTTTCAGAGATGCAGCTTAGTGCTTTGTCTGAAATTCAGAATATCAGTATGGGTTCCGCCGCGACAGCTGTTTCAAATCTTTTGAATGCAAAGGTATGGATTACTACACCGAAAGTTAGTATTATTAAGTATAAGGAGCTTAAATATCCAAATTTAGAGCCATCTGTTTTTGTTGTAATCAATTATATACAAGGCGTACATGGTTCCAATATAATGATTTTGAAACAGACGGATGTTCAGCTAATGCTTAATCAATTGATGGGTATGCCACTTGTTGTTTCTGAGGATTTTGTATTTGACGAGCTGAATATGTCGGCTGTGTGTGAGATAATGAATCAGATGATGGGCTCGGCGGCAACTGCTCTTGCAGAGTTTTTGAATGTACCTATTGATATTTCAACCCCTTTTGCAACATTGAACGAGCAAGAAAAGGATGAAAAAATCAATGAAGTTCATCCTGAGGATTATGTTGTTGCCATTCACTTCAACTTATCGGTTGATGGGGTAATAAACAGTGAGTTTGTATCAATTGTTGAAATAGATTTGGCAAAAACACTTGCGATAAAATGCTGATAGGCTTTGAAACTGAAATTGTCAGTGACAAGATAGCACCAGAGAAAAATGAGCCGGTAGCACAACAGAAAGAACCTGACCCAGCTTACAACACACCACCAGCTGAAAGCTATCAGCACCAGCAGCCGTCGTATGACAGGCCGCCAGAGCAGCAACAGTATCAGCAACCGATGTATCAGCAACAAATATACCAGCAGCCACAATATCAGCAACAAATGTACCAACAGCCACAATACCAGCAGCCGATGTATCAGCAACCGATGTATCAGCAGCCATCAAAGCTACCTGACCCTATAAATGTTCAAAACATAAAGTTGCATCAGTTT
>QKDG01000178.1 GCA_003246805.1 Clostridia bacterium
AAGCAGCAAATTAACCAGAGAATGTTCAGGACTGTCAATTTCCCAAAGAAATTCAAAAAATTCATGAACCGATTTTCTATATTAAACACTTTATTCATACTAAATCTCCTTAAAATATCATTTTACCATCACTATTTACACACGTTAAAAAATATATTTACACATATTTTGAAATAGCTTTTTAATGTATTTGTCATTAACATTAAAAAGCTATCTGAATAATTAAATTATTATGTTTCCCTTAATGCATTTTATTTCATGTGCAATTTTATCCCATTGAGAATTGTTCAATATTTGCTCATAATTAACCTTGGTGTTTAATATATGCTGATGTATTGACTGCTTTGCTTTATCAAGGTCGCAGCTTAATATTGAATCCATGATATTCTTATGTTCTTTTATGGTTTCGTTATATCTGTTTGGTGACAGCAAAGATATCCACATCAATCTCTTGCTTTGCAATGAAAGCTGGTGATTAATTTTTAGCAAATATTCATTTCCGCTATATTCAATAATTCTTTCATGGAATTTATTGTCCTGCTCGAAGTTCTTATCAAAATTTGCCGACATAATATTTTTTTGCAAATTCTCGTGTATTTCAACTAAATTTCTAATCTGGTCTGGTTTGAGTAAATTCTTTTGTATAATAATTTCAGCGCTTTTTTGCTCAATAGCATCCCGCACTTCAAGAATTTCAATAATATTTGTCAAAGTAATAGGTTTAACAACAATTCGCGTCTGAGTTCGTTCAAGAATACCTTCATTAATTAAAGACATTATTGCTTCCCTTATTGGTGTACGACTCATATTAAACTGTTTTGACAACTCAAGGTCTGAAACAATATCACCAGAGAGATATTCAAAATTTTCAATCCTTTGAAGTATTTTTTTCCGTGCTATACTTACTGAGTTTCCTCTTACTCTAGACATTGTATTCCTCACTATAATTTATTGTTTATTATTTGAAAACGCAATTTTAACAAAACGCATTGTTATAATATACTATTTTGCCTGAAAAAACAAACATTGTGTATACTATAATTATAGTATACACAATATATGCTAATAAGTCTATTATTTTTTTTCATAAATAATACGTCATTAATTTAGCTATTTAATACTATAATTCAAGAAACAAAGCCATGCAAATGACTTTTTGTTTAATTTAAAGTATATTTAATGAATAATCAGTATTAATACTTCCGACAGAAGCAGTAATTTTAACCTCACCTTTATCTAATAACTTTAACATTATAATACAGTGGCCCTCGTTAGTGATACAATTATCAGCTTTATATGGTTGAACGCTATCAATTGCTCCGTTATCAACACCGATAATACTAGCACTGCCCTCTACTTTAAAAGTAATTTTTTCTTCTTTACTTCTTACAGGATTGCCATTACCATCAACAAGCTGAGCTATGCATTGAATATCATCACCAATTTTTGAATTGCTTACATCGTCGCATGTCAATTCGATTGAAGCAAATGCTTTTTCGGTAATTAAATCTTCAATTATTTTACTACCATTCTTTTCACCTATTGCAGTCAGTTTGCCTTCTTGATATTCTACACACCATTTATAAATATGGTCTTCAAAATCAGTCAGATATTTTACACCAAGGCTCTCAGAATTCAAGAATAATTCAACTTTTTCACAATTTGAATATATTTCTACAACTATTTTATCTTTTTCTTTATAGTTCCAGTAGTTGTTGACAGGATGCCATCTCCATAAGCGCCTTTGCCATCCATCTTTTTCTTTTTCTTCTAAAATATTCGAAGAATTAAGGTCATATAATGAGTTTTCCAAAGTTTGTGTATACATTTTAATGCTGGGTTTTTCATTCCACAAGCTCTTGAACATATAGAACGCAGGCTTAGGAAATCCAGCAAAGTCAACCATTCCTGAATTTGCGCTTTTCACTGGCCACGTTACGGCATGACCTTCTCCCGCTTCACCTAAATAGTCAAATCCTGTCCATATAAACATACCCGGAACAAAAGGCCTTTCAATAACAGCTTTCCACTCATGATACTGCCCTAGATTTTCTGTTCCCATAATTGGCTTTTCAGGATAATTATTATGACCATAATCATATACTACTCGACGATAGCTATAACCTACAATGTCAAGTGCATCTGTATAGCCAGACTGATAACTTGCACTTGGCAAAATACAGTTAGCTATAACTGGTCTTGTTGTATCAATTTCTTTAACCCATTTTGCCAGCTTTTTGGCTGTTTCACCTATTTCGTATCTATCCTTAGGTAATTGCTTTATATTTTCGCGAATTTTTTCAATCGAGTATGGCGGCAAATTCCAGAAATAGTTTCCGGTTGCATCCGCCCCAAAGTATCCTGTTGCTAAAGTATATTTTGGATATGTCCACTCAATTTCATTACCAATGCTCCACTGGAAAACACAGGTGTGATTCATATCACGTAGCATTGTCGTTTGCAAATCGACTTTCGCCCATTCATGAAAATGCTCATTATATCCTCTTGTAATATAATCCACAATTTCTTCCTTGCCATTGTTTCTTTTATCTTTGGGGCTATCCCACTCATCAAAGAACTCTTCCTGAACTAAAAATCCCATTTCATCGCAAAGGTCAAGTAGCAACTCTGAAGCAGGATTATGTGATGAACGTATTGCATTACAGCCACAATCTTTTAAGATATTTAGCCTTTTTCTCCAAATAGATTCAGTAACAGCAGCGCCAACTAAACCTGCATCATGATGCAAGCACACGCCCTTTATCTTCATATTCTTGCCATTCAAATAAAATCCTGTATCAACATCAAATTTACACTCTTTAATGCCTATCCTTATTTGAGAAGTTTGTATTACTTGGCCATCAAGGGCAAGCTCAAACTCTGCAACATACAAATATGGTGAGTCAATATCCCATAGATGTGGATTTTCAACTAAAATGTCTTGCTCAACTGTTTCCTTACAGTTATGTGAAACACAAGCTCGACTTTCAGCCATAGCTACTACATTTCCATTTGAATCAAGTATCTTTGTTTTTAAAGTAACTTTTTGCTCTGTTGCCTTTGAATTTTCAATATTTGCTTTAATTCTGATTGTTGATAATTTTTCATTAACAATAGGAGTTTCAACTTTTATTCCCCACACTGGAATTCTGATTTTTGGAGAAATATCAAGCTTAACTTCACGGTATATACCCGAACCAGAATACCAACGGCTATCTGCATATCTGGTATGGTCAACCCTTACTGCTAAAACATTTTTCTCTCCAACTGATTTTAAATGCTCAGATACATTAAAGGTAAAAGGGCTATATCCAAAAGGATGGAATCCCAAATATTCACCATTCATATAAAAATCTGCGTTATTATACACACCGTCAAATATCAGTGTTACTATTTTCTCGTGCATTTCTTCCGTTGTTTCAAAGGTTTTTCTGTACCAACCCATTCCGCCTAACAAATATCCAGTGCAGCCTTCACCTTTTTCTTGATCAAATTCGCCTTCGACACTCCAGTCATGTGGGATATCAACATCATTCCATGTTGCATCATCAAACGAATTTAAATGAGCACCGTTCACATCATCTTTTATAAATTTCCAGCTTCTGCAAAATTCATTCATTAAATTCACCTCTTAATCGTATTCTTAAACTTTAAGGCAGGATAATATAATTACCTGCCTTATTAATTAACTATTATTCAAATGGTCTTTTGCTTGTATATTGTTTTTTCTGGGTGTAATCAATATCATAACGCTTAATATATCCCCAAGGGCTAAAAATGTTGTGGCAAAGGCCCCAAGTCATCCCTGAAACAGGGCTGTCGTTTTCAGTTGCTTCATCACGATAAGGCCCTGCAGCTTCAGGTCCTCCCTTTATTACTGACATAATTTCAAAATTAATTCCATCCTCTGCGTACTGTAATGTGTTTTTCTCTACACCATCAGTTGATAGAAATGCAGCAATACCATCCTTGTATTTCCATAAACAAGTTTCGTGTCCGCTATTTGTAATAGGGTTATATTCGCTCTTGATATATGGGCCTTTTATGTCATCAGCAATTGCTACTCCCCATTTTGTTTCACGGCCACCCATATAGAATTCCTCACCCATTGGCTCGCCTTTATAATATAAGAAGTACTTGCCTTTAAACTTAATTAAACATGGGTCATGAACTTTTAGGCTGTCGAAACCGCCTTTTATTTTAACATTAAACCTATTTGTATCATCATCATCTGCCCATTCACCATTTTTACTCGGAGCTAAAATAGGTTCTGGTGATTTTGTCCAAGGCCCACATGGGCTATCAGCCCAAGCCATAGCAATATACTCAAAGCTTCTTACTTTGTATGGTGACTGAACTACCTGATAAACAAGATAGAACTTACCATCTTCTTCGTATACTTCAGGAGTAAAGACGCTTCTGTCGTCGTATGCACCTTTTTCTCCCCTGCCAACAGCTAATCCTTGTTCCTTCCATTCATAACCATCTTTAGAAGTAGCATACCATATTTCAGTATAATCCCATGGGAAAACCTTTGCATCAGGATCACCTGTCATAAAACCAACTGATACTCCAACAGATTTTGAGTACCATGTGTAATAAAGGCCATCTACCTTCAAAACTGCACTTGGATCTCTTCTATGAATATTATCTTCATATGTAAGATCTCCCTTAACATCTGAAGTAACAAAATCACAAAACCAATCACAGCCTTGATAATAGTTGCGCTCCATTGCTCTTTTTGTAGCAGAACTAAGTTTATTCATAATACACCATCCTTAAATTATCTTACAAGGTATCCGCCATCTACTGGAATAATTGCTCCGTTCAGATAATCAGATGCTGCGGATGCTAAAAATAGAGCAGGACCCTTCATATCATTTGCTGTGCCCCATCTGTGTGCAGGAATACGTGCTGTTATCTCGCTGTTTCGGCCTTCATCTTCGAGTAGCTTTGTATTCATGTCTGTTGCCATATATCCAGGCGCCATAGCATTTACATTGATTCCTTTTGCAGCCCACTCATTACTTAATGCTTTTGTCAGCTGAGCAACTGCTCCCTTACTTGCTGCATATGCAGGAACTGTATAACCACCAAAAAAGCTAAGCATTGAAGCAAGATTGATAATTTTGCCCTTACCCTGCTTTATCATTACACGACCAGCAAGCTGGCACAACTGGAATACTGCATTCAAGTTGATATTCATAACAAAATCCCAGTCTTCTAAAGGAAATTCTTCACAAAAATGGCGACTCTGAACACCAGCATTGTTTAGTAGAATATCAAGTTTACCGTCAAACTTTTTTAAAGTTTCTTCAAATTTAGCTTCAACATCTTTTCTGTCGCCAAGATTAACTTTAATTCCTATTACATCGTAACCCTTATCGCAGAACTCTTTTGCAACAACTTCAACCTTATCACTGATATCCCAGATTGCAACAGATACTCCTGCTTCGCAAAAACCTTCAACCATACCTTTACCAAGTCCCTGTACACCACCTGTTACGATAGCTTTTTTACCTTTTAAATTAAATAAATCCATTTTAACACCTCATTCTTTATATTTACTAATTAAATTTAAACATTACCTTTACAGCACCTGTTCCTTTTGTGAACAGAAGGTCATAGCCTTTTTGAGCCTCATCAGGTGTGAGCACATTTGTTATTATCTCATTGTATGCAGGATCAGATGCGAGTTGTGTTGCAATTGTATAATCTTCCATACGATATACTCTGCAGAAACGGAAATCAATTTCCTTTGCCATTCCCTTAAATAAAGGTAAAGCCGCAGGCTTTTTATATGAAGCAACAATAACTATATGCCCACGAACTTTTACCAAGTCAAGCAGAGCATCTGCAACTGGCTGTACACCAGCACAGTCATAAACCCAGTCAAATCCACCATCCTGGCAATATTCCTGACCAAACGTGTGCAAATCAGTTGTCATAGGATTTACAACCTTAAATCCAAGCTTTTTTGCAATTGAAGCACGTGCTTCATCAGTTTCAGCAACCACAATATCACGAGCACCAAAATTTTTAAGAGTTATTGCAAGGGCAATTCCTATTGTTCCAGCGCCCAAAACAATAGCATTATCACCAGGCACATATCCTGTTTCACGAAGAGCATGAACTGTTACAGCGATTGGCTCAATAAAAGCGCCCAGCTCATCTGAAACATTGTCTGGCAAAGCAAACAGCTTATCTTTAGGAACAGCTACATACTCTGCAAATCCACCATCACAGTCTATTCCTAGCAATCTTAGAGTATTGCATACATGGCTGTTACCTGAACGACAAGCAGCACACTTTCCACATGAAAGAAGTGGATAAGCTGTAACTCTTGTGCCTTTTTTTAGAGAATCGGTATCCTCCATAAGTACTCCAGAAAATTCATGCCCCTGAATTAGTGGCGCTTTAGCGCGAGGGTGCCCTCCGCCATATATGTTTAGGTCAGTTCCGCATATTCCAGAACAACTTACCTTTACAAGTGCCCATCCCTCAGGAACTTCAGGCATAGAAACATCTTTAACTTTAATTGTGTCTGGTCCTTCATAAACTATTGCTCTCATTTTAAGCCTCCATTTAATTTATTTTATTTTTATTTTATTATAATTTGTTTACTGGATACGAAACTTTTTCTCCATTAATGAATCTCACAGCTTCTTCCGCAGCTTTACGCTTCAAATCGAGTGCTGCTTCTTCAGAATACCAAGCCATATGAGGAGAAACAATAAAGTTGTCGTGTTTAAGTAGAGGGCTGTCACTATCAAGATGTTCGCTCTTTACAACATCAAGTCCAGCTCCAGCTAATAGACCCTCAGTAAGAGCTTTATCAAGAGCATCTTCATCAATTATTCCACCACGTGCAACATTGACTAAATATGCTGTATTTTTCATTTTTAAGATTGCTTGTTCGTCAATCATATTTCTTGTTTCATTGTTTAGCGAGCAATGAAGTGAAACAATGTCTGATTCTTTAAGCAATGTATCGAGTGATACCTTTTCAACATCCTCTGGGAAAACTCTATCAGGACCATTAAAAGCGATATCATAAGCAATAACGCGGCATCCTAAGGCTTTAACTCTTTTTGCAAACTGTGTTCCGATACGGCCTAAGCCAATTATGCCAACTGTACTGCCTGTTATGCGATGAACAGGAATTGTTTCTCTGTAATCCCATTTGCCTTGACGTACTCTTGTATTGACAAAGCTTACTTTTCTAATAAGATCCATCATTAATGCAAGTGCCTGATCAGCAACTTCATTTGTGCCATAGTCAGGAACATTACAAACTTGAACGCCATAACTTGTAGCATCCTCAAGATTTACATTATCAACTCCTACACCGTATCTAACTATACATTTTAGCGAAGGTATTGCCTCAAATATTTTTTTATCCATATATGCATACTGGTTTAAAAAAACCGTCGCACCTTGACATTCTTTAATTACATCCTCCTGCTTAACGCAGTGATGCCAGGAATATTCGATTCCTGCTGATTTAAAAACCTGTGCCTCTATATCGACATTTTTGTGGTCACAATCGCAAATAATAATTGGTTCATTCATAATATTACCTCCTCAGCAAATACATTTATTCTTAAAATTCTATTTTGTAATCTTTTAGTTTGTTCCAATCAAATGTTACCCCTATACCTGGCTTATCATCGGGAATAATTGTTCCATCTTTTATAACAAGAGGATAAGTGGTGTACATATCAATTGGGAAGCTATGATATTCCATATAGCCTGGATTATCTACCGCAGATAACAAGCCTACATGCAGCTCCTGCATTCCATGTGAGCTAACTGTCAGCCCATGCTTTTTAGCCAAATCTGCTATTTCTAAATATCCAGTAATACCGCCTATATTAGAAGCATCTGGCTCAGGATATGTGATTTTCCCGATTTCAATTGCATGCTTATGCTCAAAAAATGTATGCAGATTTTCGCCCATGGCTAGTGGTACATTACTGTATTCAGCCAGTTCTTTATAGCTCAAAATATCATCAGGATTCATTGGTTCTTCAATCCATAGTACATTTAGTTTTTCGGCTTCACGGCACATAATTTTAGCCGTTTCCAAATCCCAAACCATATTTGCATCAATCATAAATATAGTATCATTGCCAAGAAGTTCACGAACTGCCTTCATTCTGTCGATATCTTCCCTGTAATCGTCTTTACCAACCTTAATTTTAACTGCGTTATGCCCTTTTTTAATTTGACTTTCAATGCTTGAAAGTAGCTTTTCCTTAGTATAACCTAAATCGATTCCACCATAATACGTGCGTATTGGCTTTCTAGTATGTCCAAGATACTCGTAAATTGGCTTACCTGCCTTTTTGGTAAAAATATCCCATACTGCAATATCAATAGCTGATACAGCAAAAGAAAGTATTCCACCACGCCCTACATAATGTAGCGCCTTTTCTAATTTATATTTCAGTTCTGTTGGCTTCTCAATTTCAACATCAATCACATAATTGCGAAGATCTTTGTTAATCATTGATGCGATTGAATAGCCTCCACGTCCACCGGTATACGTATAACCAGTACCTTCGACTCCATCTTCAGTTACAAGTGTACAAGTTATAAGGTCAAAATGAGTATGAACTCCATGAAGTGAATCAATCAATATTTCAGTGAGTGGAACATGAAACAGTCTTACATCCATACTTTTAATTTTAATACTCAATGTCAAGTCTCCTTTTTTATTATTTACTGTAATTCATATATATGGTCTTCTTTTGAAGATAACCTTCAATTCCATACTTACCGTCTTCTCCGCCAACTCCGCTTAGCTTAAAACCGTTATGGAAACCATTAACAAGTTCACCATTTTTACGATTTACATATACTTCGCCAAATTCAAGTTCGTTTATCATTCTCATGATATACTTTACATTATCTGTAAATAGGTAAGAAGACAATCCGTAGCAACAATCATTAGCATATTCCATTGCTTGCTCAAAATCATTTATGGGCATCATCGGAACAACGGGTCCGAAAGTTTCTTCTTGCATAAGGATGTTCTTGTTGTCATCAACTTCTACAACAACAGGAGCAAACCAGTTACCTTTGTCATACATTCCGCCCTTCAAGCGCCCACCTTCAACAAGAAGTCTGCCACCTTGTTCAACTGATTTTGCAACCATTTGTTCAAGTTTGTCAACTTCAAATCGACTTACTTTAGGTCCCATGTCTGTTCCGTCCTTCATTGGGTCACCAACACGAAGTTGTTTAACCTGTTGAACAAACTTTGCCTTGAAATCTTCATATATGCTTTTATGAATATACATTCTCTCGTTGCAGGTACATATCTGTCCACAATTATAGAAGCGAGCCTCAACAGCGGCTTTAACTGCCTTATCAACATCAGCGTCTTCCATAACAATAAAAGGAGCTTTTCCGCCAAGTTCGAGACGTAACACAGTTACATTCTCAGCCGCAGCATGATATAGCTGACGACCAGCACGAGTACTACCTGTAAGAGTTACAAGCTGAGTAATTGGATTACTAACAAGCTCATTTCCAACATCAGTTGCATTACCCGAAATAAGATTTAACACACCAGCTGGGAGCCCAATTTCATCACATAATTCACCAAGTTTCATTACAGCAAGTGGTGTTTCTGATGGTGGTTTGATAACTATTGTATTCCCACAAACTAAAGCACCAGCAATTTTACGACAAGCAAGAGCAAGAGGGAAATTCCAGGCGCAAAGGCCAGATACAACTCCATAAGGAACTCTCTGAATCCAGATTTGTTCATCAGGGATTTGTGAAGTAATAATATCGCCTTCAATTCTTGTAGCTGCCTGAGCAGCATACTTTAAGAATTCTGATGCCGCAGAGACCTCATCACGTGCTTCCTGAATTGGCTTTCCTTGTTCACTTGTCAAAATAATTGCAAATTCTTCATTTTTACCGTCAAGTTTATCAGCTAATTTAAACAAATATTCAGCACGCTGTACTGCTGTTAACCCAGCCCATTTTTTCTGTGAATTATGTGCAGCTTCAAGTGCTAAAACAGCTTCCTCGCGTGTGCTTTCAGTTACAGTGCCGACAATTTCATAATTTGCAGGATTTTCAACAACTATTTTTTTATCATGATTTGCCTTCTGGTAACATCCATTGATATAATTTGCTAATTGAATCATTTGAGTCTCCTGTTCTTTCTATTTAAATATATAAAGAACCCTTCTTGTTGTCATGTTTTAAGCGTATCCCAATCATAAACCAACAAAAAGGGTTCCTATCAGCTTAAGCTGACAATATTATATTTTTTTACTCAGCAACTTTTGCAACTTTTTTGTATTCAGCTATTAGATCTGTAGCACCCTTGCCGTTAATGCTGCTTACATAGTTATCCCAGTCACTCATAGGTGTTTTGCCAAAAATCATGTTTTCCATTGAGCTATTTGCAAAGTCTTTGATAGCTGGAACATATTCAGAAGTATATTCATTCTGTTCAGCTGTTAGCGGAGCAGATGGATTTGGCAACTTAACGCATTTTTTCTCTGCTATTTTCACAAATACATCTGAAGCTTCAGCAGGTAGCAAGCCATATAAGAAGTCTTCGTGCTCTCTGAAAGCCAAGCAGTTGTTATCCAATCCATATGTTGCATAGTAGTCAACTGGATTAGCTGGATCCTTCTGAAGGAATTCATAATAACCTGTTTCTGAATTCTTTTCGTAGGTTTCGCCTTCTTTACCGAATGTTAGTAGCATCTCAGCTTCATCAGTATAACACCAGTCAAGGAATTTTAAGATACCTTCAAAGTTTGCTCTATCTTTAACATCTGCAGGTAATGTTAGACCTTGGCCACAAATACCTTTCCAGCATACAGCATAATCACCATTAGGTCCAGTTGGAGGAACTATTGGAACAACTTTGAAATCAGGGTCAACTTTAACGCCAGCTTCTGTATATCTCTTTATGTTACCTGCCCAGTCATACATCATAAATGTCTTAGCATTGATGATTCTCTCTTCATAAGGAGTGCTTTCAAGAGTTGAGAACTCCTGGTCAAGAACGCCATCTTTATAAAGCTTATTCACATAAGTTAGCATGTCTTTCCAGTTGTCGCTTGTTGGTGCAAATGTCCATTCGCTTGTTTCGTGGTCATAGTACATACCATCACCATATGTCCAACCGGCAATTGTGTTAAATCCAGCAGCAAAAGCTGTCATGATATTACCTGAACCGAAACGGTTTGTGATAGGTGTTGAATCTGGATAGATTTGTTTTAGTTTAACGCCTGCTTCATAAACTTCATCCAATGTTGTTGGAACAGGGATATTGTTCTTTTCAAAGATATCAGCACGGATTAGCCACTGCTGATCTTGTATCGGAGAAGTGTGAGCTTTCATTGGTAGGTAATAATATTTGCCGTCTGCCATTCTCTGAGCATCCATAGCTGCTTCCAAACCATTATCTTTTAGATATTTTGCATAGTTTGGCATCTTATCAACATAGTCACTGATTGGTAAATATACGCCACTTAGAATGTCAGTTCCCTTAGGGAAGTTATGTGGGATAAGATCAGGGATACTTCCACCATTAAGAACGATAGGTAGTTTTGTGTCCCAGTCAGCTTCAGGAACTGCCTGAATATCAAGTGTTACACCTGTTTCTTCTTTAATCCAATCAAAAACAGCCCAATCTGTTTTTACAGGATAGCTCGCATTATCAGCGTAAAGCATTGAAATTGTGATAGGCTCAATTTCTGTTGAAGAACTGCTATCTGCAACACTTGAGTTTTTATCATTGCCACAAGCAGATAAAAATGTAGTTGCTGTCAAAACGGAAAGACATAGCGCTAAAATCTTACTTTTTTTCATATTCCAACCTCCAAATTTTATATTAACTGTCAAAAACAGCTAATTACATTTTTTCTATCCCTTGATTGCTCCCAACATAATACCTTTGGTAAAATGCTTTTGAACAAAAGGATAAACACAAATAATAGGAAATGCTACGAGTAACATAGAAGCCGCCTGAATACTTTGAGGAATTTTTCGAACTGCGCTTGCATCAATTTGTCCTCCTGACTGAGAAGCAATATTTGCTCCAACAAGGGCATTTCTTAAATAGATAGTAACAGGATACTGTAATTTATCATCTAAATAAATCAATGCAGCAAACCAATCGTTCCAATAGATTACCGCAATAAATAAAATCATTGTAGCAATAATTGGCTTTGATAAAGGAATTGCGACTTTAATGAAGTATCCGAACTGAGAGAGACCATCAATCTTTGACGCATCTTCAAGTTCTTCAGGTAAACTTTCAAAATAAGTTTTCATAAGCAAAATATGATATGGAAGAATAGCATAGTTGAGAATAATTGCCCACATTGAACCTGTAAGGCTTAATGTTCTATATAGAAGATAGGTAGGGATAAGACCGCCACCAAAGAACATAGTAAATACAAATATGAACAAAATAGGTTTCTTACCAACAACATTTTTCTTTGAAAGTGCATAGGCAGCCATTGTTGTCAATGTTAGTCCAACTGCTGTGCCAATAAGTGTATATACTAATGTGTTTTTATAATTTATCCAGAATTCTGCACCCTTAAGTATGTCTTGATAGGTGACAATATTAAACCCTATCGGAAAAAAACTGACCTTACCCTCCATAATAGCCTGCGATGAGCTAAATGAAATAGCTAGCTGATTAAGAAAAGGAAATATTGCAATTACAGTCATAAATAACATTAGAAGAGTATTTAAGACTACAAATATTTTTCTACTTGTGCTTGTTACTTTCATATTGATTCCTCCTTACCACAAACCGCAACCCCAGAGTTTGTTTGTTATCTTATTTGTTCCCCATAAGAATACCAAACCTATAATGCCCTGGAACAATCCCATTGCTGTAGCTAAGCTGTAACTACTATTAATAAGACCAATACGATATATATATGTTGACAAAATATCAGCTGTTGAATAGGTTGCCGGCTTATAGATAAGAAGAACTTTTTCAAATCCAATATTCAGTGCACAGCTAACTGCGATGATTAAATTAATTGACATTGTCGGCAACAATACAGGTAATGTAATATGTATTGTTTGCTTAAAGCGCCCAGCACCATCAACCTCTGCGGCTTCATAAAGTGACTTGTCAGCAGAAGAAAGAACAGCCATGTAAATAATTGAATTCCATCCCAGGAACTGCCACAATTCAGAAATTACATAAGCTGGTATGAACCATTCTGGCTCGTTTAAAAAGTAAATGGATGACCCACCGAAAAACTCGATAATCTGATTGATAAAGCCTGATGAAGGTGAAAGCATTGCATTTAAAATCATAACAACAACAATTGTTGATAAAAATTTAGGAACAATTGTTACGGTCTGAACAAATTTTTTGAACTTTGAATTCATAACCTCGTTAAGTAAAATTGCAAAAATTATCGGTAATGGGAATGCAAAAACTAATGTCCAAATACTTAGAGAAAGAGTATTGAAGAACTTATCCCAAAAATCCGGATCAGTTAAGAACAATTTAAAATAATAGAAGCCTCTCCATTGTTCACCGAAAATTGAACCACCTGTTTTATATTTGCTGAACGCAATAATATTTCCTGCCATTGGCAAATACCTGAATATTATTATATATAAAACCGGAATTAAAAGAAATAAATACATCATTGTATTTTCTCTTAATGATTTTCGTAGTAAATATCCAAAGCCAATATTTTTTTGATTTTTTTTGCCCATGCAATACATTCCCCCTTAAAAAAAAGTATTCGAATCATAGAAGTTTTAATTGTTTGTTTGATTTAATAACGTTATTGCTTATCTGCTGTGATTATTGTATACTATTTCGTTTTGTTTTTCAAGATGTAATATCGAAGTTCTACATATCTTCTATATTATAACCAGGTTTTTTGTGCAATATTACAATAAACAATTAAGTTTATACTTTTAATTTTATTGTTCTCAGGACTATAAGTTTTTATTCGTGTTATTTTATTGTTATATTTATACAAACTGTGTACTTATTTCAACATAAATTTATGCAAAAACACATATTATGTAAAAATAAAAATGCATTGCTATATTAAGTTTACTGTGATATAATGTGTATACAATAATTTGTCGTTATAAGTATTATAATTCTTGTTTTAAGATAATTTTTATACTTATATTGTCTAGGAGGTTAATAATAATAATGAAAGAAAATAAGGTTCTTCTAATTGGCGAGCCGATGGGTTTACTCATATCTTGTGAGGAAAAAAAACTTGAGGATTCCAGGCATTTCATATCTTCAATAGCTGGTGCTGAGTATAATGTTGCCCTTGGGCTAACACGGCTTGGTCATACTGCGGAATACATTACAAAAATTGGAACGGACACATTTGGTAAAAAAATACTTAATGCTTTACGTGATAACAGTATCTCCACAAATAAAGTAATGGTTGACGAAAATTATTCTACTGGTTTTATGCTTAAAGGCAAAAACTCTCACGGTGACCCTGAGATTTGTTATTATAGAAAAAATTCAGCTGCATCTACGCTAACCATCGATGATGTTAAAGACATTGATATGACTGAATATTCTGCTTTGCATATGACAGGTATATTCCCGCCTTTATCTGAAACCTGCTTAGAAACTGCCGAGTATCTGATGAAAAAAGCCAAAAGCTGTGGAATAACTGTTTTCTTTGACCCTAATCTTCGCCCACGCCTATGGAAAAGCACGAATCATATGACAGAAACATTAAATAAACTGGCTGAATACTGCGATTATATTCTTCCTGGTTATAAAGAAGGTGAGATACTTTGCGGTTCTGCACAGCCTCAGAAGATTGCTGATTTCTATCTGAACAAGGGTGTTAACACTGTTATCGTCAAAAATGGTCCAGAAGGTGCGATTGGTTTTACTAATGATGAAACTATTACATCACCTGCTGCTTATGTTGAAGAAATTGTTGATACTGTCGGAGCAGGCGATGGATTTGCTGTCGGCGTGATAAGCGGTATAAGTGAAGGGCTGTCATTAAAAGATACTCTGATTAGAGCAAATGCAATCGGTGGTATGCAAATTATGAGCCAAAGCGATAACGAAGACCTTCCTGACAGAAATAAGCTAAATGATTTTATAAAAAATAATAAAGCTTTTTTATAACCCCATATCTTAGTATATATTAAAAGGAGAAAAATATGAATTCTATATTAGAACAAATCTACAATGTGGGCATAGTTCCTGTTATTGCAATTGATGATGCTGACAAGGCTGTTCCTCTTGCAAAGGCACTTATAAAAGGTGGAATTAATTGTGCTGAAATAACATTTCGTACTGCATGTGCTGAAGAAGCAATAAGAAGAATAACTGAACAAGTTCCAGAAATGTTGGTAGGCGCAGGTACCGTTCTTACAAAGGAGCAAGTTGACAAAGCAGTAGATGCAGGCAGTAAATTTATTGTTAGCCCTGGATTTAATCCTAATATTATTAAATATGCCCAGAGCAAAGGTGTTCTTATGTTGCCAGGTACTGCTGTTCCCGGTGAAATGGAACAGGCAATGGAGCTTGGACTTGATGTTGTTAAATTCTTTCCTGCTGAAAACAATGGTGGAATGTCAATGCTCAAAGCTGTTTCTGCCCCTTACAGTAAATTAAAATTTATGCCAACGGGAGGTATAAATGAAAATAATATTTCAGATTATATAATATCAAATAATATTATTGCCTGTGGTGGAAGCTGGATGGTTAATAATAATCTTATTGCCGATGAGAATTACGATGAAATTACAAGACTTTCAAAGCAGGCAATAAAGGCAATGCTTGGATTTAAGGTAGTTCATATTGGCATTAATACTCCTGACTCTGATGAAGCACGAAAGACCGCTAATCTTTTCTTAGAAATGTTTGGCTTTGAATATCAGGAGGGTGAAAGCAGTATTTTCGCTGGTGAAAGAAGCATTGAAATAATGAAAAAACCTTTCCTTGGGGAAAACGGTCATATTGCTATAAGAACAAATTCACTTCCCAGAGCAATTGCATACTTTAAAAACAAGGGCTTTGAATTTAATGAATCAACTATAACCCCAGTAGCTGCTTATTTTAAAGATGAGATTGCTGGATTTGCAATACATCTTCTGCAAAATAAATAATTTGTATTAAAACAAAAAACTTCTGCTAAAAATAATATATGCAGAAGTTTTTTTGTTTTATTGAACCTGCTAATTATATCAATACTCTTTTTTTAACTGTACATGAAAAGCAATTGATATATTAGCCGTCTTTAATATCGATGAGGTGAAATACCTATTTTTTTTTTAAAAACAGCACTGAATTGTGCAGAAGATGAAAACCCACACATTTCTGCTATTTGTGTGCAGTTGTATTTGTTTTGGCGCAAAAGCATGCACGCATATTCGACTCTTTTGTTAATAATATAGTCAGTCGGAGACTGGCCGGTTATTATTTTGAATTTGTGCCTGAAATGGTCATAACTATATGAAACAGAGTCAGCCATTTCTTGAACAGTAATGTTAAACAATTTATCACTATCTATTTTTTTGATGAGGCTGTAAATACAATTCTCATTATCGTCTTTATCAAAAAAACGCAATGCTTTTATTAAAATTTCCGTTATTTTTAAATTGCAAATCTGAAAATACTGATGTTTTTTTTGTTTGAATTCTTTTTGTATTTCAATAAAAATATTAGTAATTTCATTTTCATTGCATTCGTAAACACCAGATTTCAAAGGGAGCAAACAAAGTTCACCCAAAAAGCGTATACAAATGTATTCTGTTTTTTTTATACATTTATGGTCACGGATATCACCAGCTTTTGTGAAACAAATACATGGCGAATTATAATAATATTGTATGCCATTAATCCTTGTTTTCCCCTCACCATTCAAAAACAGTATAAGCTCATGCGTATCTGTTGAAAAATTATTAAAACCAGAACCCGAACTATAAAACAACGAAAAAATCGAATCAAAAGTAATGTTCATACCCACCACCAAATTATATAAATATTTAAATATACCACCAATTAATTATAGCAAAAACAAGCAAAAAAAGATATACTTTATATAAGCAAAAAAGCATTTTAATATTAATAATTAGGGAGTGTGAATTATGTATAGTAAAGTTTTAAGCATTTTGCAAAATCAGGAGGACGAATTTATTTTTAAGCATTTTACAAGTGAAGATGCCTGGGAAATCGGTAATCTGCTTGTAAATGAATTCAAGGAGCATGCATACTCTGCTGCTGTGAGTATCAAGCTAAACAACGGGTATACAGTTTTTCATTATGGTACTGACGGAACAGGCCTTGACCACCAGAATTGGATTGCAAGAAAAGAAAATACGGTAAAAGTAAAAGCAATGAGTTCTATGAGAGCGTATGCGACATTAAAAGCTAATAATATTACGCTTGCAGACTGGTTTTTAGACCCTATGGAATATTCTACCTGTGGTGGCGCTTTCCCAATTAAAGTAGATGGCGTTGGCATAATTGGTACAATTATTGTGTCAGGAATTGCAGTTATTACAGACCATGAAATAATTATTGATTGCCTTGAAAAGTATTTCAATAAAAAAGTTGACCATTTAACTGAAGAATTCTAAAATTATGTATTTATATTTGGAAAGGAATTTATAAAAATGAAACTCTTAGAAGGAATAATTGTACTTGATTTTTCACAATATCTTGCAGGCCCTTGGGCAGCCGTAAAACTAGCCGATTTAGGTGCAAGAGTAATTAAAATTGAACGTGCAAAAGGTGGCGATAACAGCAGACGACTAAAACTTTGCAATCTTGTAATTGATGGAGACAGCACAGTTTATCATTCAATGAACCGCAACAAGGAAAGCTACACCGCTGACCTTAGAGACCCTGAGGATTTGGAAAAAGTTAAAAAGCTTATAGCAAAAGCAGATGTAATGATTCAGAATTTCAGGCCTGGAATAATGAAAAAAATGGGTATTGATTATGAAAATGCAAAAAAAATAAACCCAGGCATAATTTATGCAAGCATCACAGGATACGGCGAAAGTGGCCCTTTAATGAAAAAACCAGGACAAGATTTGCTGGTTCAGGCGATGTCTGGCATCCCGTGGCTAAATGGCAATGGGGATCAGAACCCAACTCCTATTGGACTTGCCGCAGCTGATATGTTTACAACAATGAACATTGTGGAAGGTATTTTGGCAGCTATTATTGGCAGAAGTAAAACTGGAATGGGCTCTCTTGTTGAGGCAAGCTTACTTGAATCTGCAATTGACCTTCAATTTGAGGTTTTCACAACTTACCTTAATAACAACGGCGCAATACAAGAAAGAAGCTATGTTAATAATGGGCACGCATACCTTGGTGCTCCTTATGGAGTGTATAAAACAAAAGACGGTTACATGGCTGTTTCAATGGGCTCAATTACTTGGCTTGGAAGCCTCATTGGCTCTTCTAAACTAGAAGAATACACTGACGAAAGCGAGTGGTTTACAAAAAGAGATGAAATCAAGCAAGCTTTGGCCGACCATCTTCTTAATAAAACCACTAGAGAATGGCTTGATATTTTAGAGCCTGCTGATTACTGGGCTGCAAAAGTCAATACAATAAAAGAGGTTGTAGAAGACCCTGAATTGAACTATTGTGATATGATTCAGGAAATTGAACGAAAAAATGGTACACGCCTAAAAACAACAAGGACTCCTCTTCGAATTAACGGCGAAAAGCTTTTTGCAAGAAAAGGTGCACCAGTTTTGGGAGAAGATACTGATTCAATAAACAAGGAATTTAATCTTAATTAAAAGGAGATTTCTATGATTAAATTAAAAGGAATGACTTGGAAGCATGAGCGTGGCCTGAAACCTCTTGTTGAAGCTTCAAGAATATTTGCAGAAAAAAATAATGTACAAATTGACTGGGACGCCAGAAGCTTAAGTGATTTTGAACTTTTCCCCCTTGACGAGCTTGCAAACAAGTATGATTTAATAATGATTGACCATCCACATATCGGAATAGCACATGAACAGAATTTATTGCAGCCCTTAGAAAAACTTTTGTCAAAAGAAATGTTGCAGGAGCAAGAGAACGGCTCGGTTGGCAAAAGCTATCAAAGCTATTTTTGGGAAGGCCATCAATATGCTATCCCTTTAGATGCTGCCACCCAGGTTTCTGCATTCAGAAAAGACTTGCTTATGGAGAAAAAGCTATCAGCACCTATTACATGGGATGATGTTTTTAGTCTTGCCGATAAATTAAGTTCTGATACAAAAATAGCTATTCCATTTGTGCCTGTACATGCGTATTCAAGCTTCTTTACTCTTTGCTCACACTTTTCACCACAAGGCTTTTGGAGTAACAATGAGGATTTGTCAATTGAAACAGGAGAAAAAGTTTTAGGGCTTTTAATCGACCTGTTGAAAGTATCTCATAAAGACTCAAAAAACATGGACCCCATTGATATGCTTGACAGAATGAACACCACAAATGAAATCGTTTATTGTCCCCTAGTTTACGGATATTCAAATTATTCCAGGGCAGATTACGGAATGTATCCTGTAACATTCAGAGAAATGCCAAAAAGCAACAGCATTCCAGACGGAAGCATGATTGGCGGAGTAGGCTTGTCAATTTCTACAAAGTGTGCCCATACAAAAGAGGCAGTAGAGTTTGTAAATATGGTTTCTGCCCCAGATTTTCAGAAGAGTATTATTTTTAACGCAGGGGGTCAACCAGGGCATTTGAATGCTTGGAAAGATAAAACCGTAAATAGTAATTCAGACGATTTCTTTATTGGTACAATCGAAACATTACAAAACGGATCAATGCGCCCCAGATTTGCCGGGTATATTGATTTTCAGGCTGAAGCAGGAAAAAGAATCCGTGATTTTGTTACTGCTGATAATGGCAGTAAGAGTGATTTTATAGAAGAGCTGAATGCACTTATTAAAAAATGTAGGGCTAATAAAGGTTTGAAGTAATTATTATTAGTTTAACAAAGAAAGGAATTTTTTATGGACGAAGGAATTGTATATAAAAAAGAAGGCAGAATAGCAAAAATTATTATTTGCCGCCCTTCAAAAATGAATTCTATAACAAAAGCAATGGGTGAAGAACTACATCGTGTTGCTTGCCAAATCAATAGCGATGAAGATATTAGTGTTGCCCTTCTGACTGGCGAAGGAGAAAAAAGCTTTTCAACGGGAAGTGATATTAATCTTTTACATCAATATGGAACACCATATCAGCTCAGAAATCGCCTAGACTATTGCGCTGCTATTCGAAGCATAAGAAAACCTGTTGTTTCAAAAATCAAAGGCTATGCACTTGGCGGCGGGTTAGAGCTTGTAATGGCGACTGATATCAGAATAGCCACACCAGCTTCAAGCTTTGCTGTTTCTGAAGTTCACCATGGCTGGACCTCAGGAAGTGGAGCGACACAACTTTTAGCTCGCACAATTGGTTATAATCGTGCAGCAGAACTCGTTTTTACAGGAAAACGTATTAATGCTGATGAGGCATACAGAATGGGTATTATCAATTCTATTATCGAGACTGATACAATAGATACCTACGTAGATGATATGCTTGCCGAAATGAGTCAACAGTCCTCAACCGCTATGCAGCTTATTAAACAGAATTTGAGAGCTTCTCAAAACATGACAATGGATATGGGATTGCAATATGAAAATGATTTGTTTGCTTTCAGCTTCACAACCGATGATGCAGCTGAAGGAATGAAAGCTTTTGCAGAAAAACGAAAACCAAATTTCAAATAATCGTAGAAATGGAGATATTTATGAGTAAAATGCAGGAATTTAGAAATCTTGAAAGTGGCGAAGCTATCGAGAAAATAATTAATACAGATGCTGTTAGCGCAAGAATCGTAAACGATTTCAGTGGTTATCACTGGCAGATGGAACGAATGAGAATAGGACAGGGCGAAGCAGAAGGTATACATTTGCTTCCAAACGAGTTGTCAGGAAATGATTTTAGCTGGAATTTTGCGCATGTTCCTGGTGATGTATATACTGACTTGTATAATGCTGGCGAAATAGATGATCCTTTTTTCGCTAGAAATATGGGTCGCGCAAAGTGGGTTCAGGACTATGAGTGGTGGTATACTTATTCATTTAACGTACCTCAGGAAATGCAGGACAAGAATCTAACCCTTGTATTTGAAGGAATTGATTATAGCTGCGAGGTTTGGCTTAATACAAAATATCTTGGTAAGCACGAAGGAATGATGTCTTCTTTCAAGTTCGACATTACAGATTTGGTTGATTTAAAGCAACCTCATGACCCTGTAAACAAGCTCCTTATTAAACTAGATCCACCACCAAAAAATCAGAAGAATTTTGCTGGTATGAAACACAACTTTGCAGGAGATTATTTGACAGGAGTTATCCCTTTTGGAATCTGGAAGCCAATAAAGCTTATTGCAACAAAAAATGTGCGTGTTGATAATTACAGAATGGAATCAATTGTTAGTGGCACAAATGCTGAAATTAGTTTTGATGTAGAAATCACTGGATTTAAACCAACAACACAAAATATCAAAGCCGTAATTTCTTTGGATGACGGTGAAAATCAGTATGCTTGCCAAAAAGACATTACAGTTAATCTTGGTGACAATAAATTTAGTGTTAGTATGAATATTGAAAATGCTAAATTATGGTGGCCGTATGAGCTTGGTGATTCATTCCTTTATAACCTTAATATAACAGTAGTAGATGGTAATTTGCCTTTGGATACAATAAAAGAAAAAGTGGGCATTCGTCAGATTACTATGGAAATGAATCCAGGCTTTACACAAGAAGAATCTGAAATTCCATGGACTTTTGTTGTAAATGGTAAAAAGATGTTCTTGCGTTCTGCTTGTTGGGGAGGACAACCATCATTCTTTTATGGAAGAAACAGCGAAGAAAAATATCGTTTTTATCTTGAAAAGGCTAAAGAATGTAATATCAACAACTTAAGAATGTTTGGATGGCACCCAGCTGAAACTGAAGATTTTTACCGTATCTGCGATGAACTGGGTATTACCGTATGGACAAACTTCTCATTTGCTACACAGGTGTTCAGAGAGGATAAAGAATACATTGAACGTGTATGTGAAGAAATATCCGAAATTGTAAAGGACAGAAGAAACCATCCTTCAACAATTATGTGGATGGGTGGAGAAGAGGTTTACTTTTCTGAAGCTCATGTTGAAAGTGGAAACAAAAGGCTAATGCAAAAGCTTGGAGAAGTAACAAAAACACTGACAAGTGTTCCATATGCTGACGCATCACCTTTAAGTTCAAGAGAAGGAATCCGAATGGGCTATAAAACAAAAGAATCTGCACATGCTAATTCACACTACTATGCAGCAGGAGCAGTATTCATGGAAGATTATTATCCATACCTTGATTTTTGTATCATCCCGGAATTAACTGCTGCGTCTTCTCCTAACATTTCAAGCCTTAAAAAATTTATTCCAGAAAATGAGTTGTGGCCAATGGGGCCAAGCTGGGGCTATCATGCCGCTGATGTTCATGTATTACAAGCCCTTAACTTTGAAGTTTTTGGTGATATTTGCATGGATAGCCTGGAACATTTCGTAGATGCTACACAAATTGCTCAGGGAACTATTTTCCAATTTGCACTTGAACATTTCAGAAGATGCAAGCCTCACGTGAGTGGTGTTGCACTTTGCCACTTCATTACTAACTGGCCTATTGTAAAGTGGGATATTATAGATTACTACGGAGATAAAAAGAAATCGTTTGACTTTGTAAAAACGTGTTATCAACCACTGTTGCCAAGTATGAAATTTATTAAGAGAAGATATCTCCCTGGCGAAGAGTTTAATGCAGAGCTTTGGGCAATAAATGACTACTATAAGCATTTTGGCGATGTTGTTTACAATTACTGTATTAAAGATAAAAACGGAAAAATTGTTTTGGCTGATAAATTTACAATTGATATTGGCGAAAATAGCTCTCAAAAATATGCCACAATCAACTGGAATGTTAGCGGTAACGTTGGAGATACCTTTGATGTTGTGCTTTCTTTAACAACAAAAGATGGAGAATCATTATCAAATAACTCTTATACCCTGCTGATAGATGACCAGGAAAAGGCAAAGGAAAAAGCAAAACAACTATATCTTTTCACACACCAGGAAAGAGATAAATATGGCAGAGGTTATTACCGCTACACCCCTGAGTGGTTAGATATAAAATAACTTTTTGTTTTATAAACTAATTCATTTACAAATTTCTAGTTATTCCCTCAACACATATCTATCTACCGATTGATATGTGTTGAGGGATATTAATATCCTATGTTCTGACTAAAAATTCAATTCAGCATAATATTATTCCATTAACTAATCCCAACTTTGATTCCTGTATTTTCTGGGAGAAAGCCCGGTTGATTTTTTAAAAACCCTGCTGAAGTATAGAGGGTCCTCAAAGCCTGTTAGCTTCGCAACAGTATTAACACTTAGCCCTTGCCCTGATAAGAATTCTTTTGCTTTCTCTATTCTTATATTAGTCAAAAATTTTATAGGGGAAAGCCCTGTCAATTTTTTAAAATTGTGAGCAAAATAATCATTGCTTAAAAAACAAAAATCAGCCATTGATGAAATTGTCCATTCATTCATATATTGCTTGTTTAATTCAACTATTAAATTTTCCAAAGAAGAGCTTTGCTCTGATGTGCAGTTTTTAAGCATTTTTACCCTTTGCATATATGAAATTAATTTATAAAAATCATATTCAACAATATTCTCAAAATACGGTTTATGAACCTGCAGTTCAAGAATAATTTCTTCAAAGATACTTTTAATGCCAGTATCAACTCCGATATTACAATTACAAAGTGCATTGTTCTTAATAATTTCTTTGCATTTGTACCCTGTAAAGTGAATCCAGAATACCTGAGGATTTTCATTATGTTTATAATAATAGGTCTGTGATTGCAACGGGTGAAATAAAACAATACTCCCAGCTTTCAGCGTGTTCCAGGTATCATTAATTTTGTAGTGACCACAACCCTGATATATGTATATAAGCTGGTAATCAAGACGACCGTTTTCTCGGTTTATAGCATAGCTTTGAGTTGAAAAAGATTGGTATCCACAACAATTTACAATTATTGGCTGATTATTGTCTTCATATCCATTTTCCCGGCGGGAATTTCTTAAATGGCCTGATATATCAATCATTTGAAAATCTCCTTAAAAAAGCATTATTGTCCATATTTATAACAGTTTTAAACATGGCTTGTATAGTTCAATAACCATATAATTGTATTATAACAAATGCACAAAGA
>QKDG01000006.1 GCA_003246805.1 Clostridia bacterium
CTCCCGTTAAAGGAGCATTGTGGCAGCGGGCTTCACATAAACTTATCACTGCTAAGCAACGGAATCAATATTTTCAAGCAAGATAGTGATACTGATAATCACATTGCTGACAGTTTTATTGCAGGAATACTGAACAGAATAAACGAGATAACTGTATTTTCAAATCCAATCATCAATTCTTATTCACGATTAGGAAAAGGCGAAGCACCAAAATATATAAGCTGGTCACACCAGAATCGCTCACAGCTAATCAGGGTACCGTCACAAAGGGGTGACTTATCACGAATGGAATTGAGGTCGCCTGACCCTGCCTGTAACCCTTATATTGTATTTGCTTTGCTTATATCAGCAGGGCTTGAGGGGATAAAAAATCATTTGGAGCTGCCTCAACCAGTTGACAGGAATCTTTATGAGGTATTAGAACAAGAAACACAGGGAATCGGCACACTTCCTGAATCGCTTGAAAAAGCAATAGAATACGCTAAGAGCAGTTCATTTATCAAAGAAAACCTAAACGACAGAATTTTGAATTCCTTCATCACTGAAAAGGAATCCGAATGTATAAATTATCAAAAGGCAATTGACAAAAACAACTTTGAATTTGTTGAATATTTCTTGAACTATTAATTGTTACAAAATATGAAAATGCTTTAACAAAAAGGGGGGATAAAGCATGAGTAATGCTCTGTTGGTTTCAAGCAACGATAAAGGGACTGATATGCTGGTTCAGCTTTTAAAAGCAGAAGAAGCCCCAAAAATATCAACAGTCAGCAATGGTGCTGAAGCCAGACGAATAATTATCTCAAATGAGTATGACCTTATAATAATAAACACTCCTCTTATTGACGAGTTTGGGCATGAGCTAGCTATAAAAATAACAGACCAGACAACATCAGCTGTTGTGATGATTGTTAAAAGCGAAATTTGTGAGCAGGTAATGGCAAAGGTAGAGGATTATGGTGTTCTTCTTGTTACAAAGCCTTTAAATAAGATGATGTTTTATCAGACTTTAAAGCTGGCTAATGCAACAAGGAAAAGAATACTCGGCTTTAAATCTGAAAATGTTAGGCTTGCACAGAAAATTGATGAAATCAGGCTTATTGACAGGGCGAAGTGCGTGCTTATTCAATATCTTAACCTGACAGAACAGCAGGCTCACAGGCATATAGAAAAACAGGCTATGGATATGAGAGTAACAAGGACAGAGGTCGCTCAGGGTATTTTAAAAACTTATGAAACTTGATATGGAGGAACAAGGTATGGAGCAAAAAGCATATTTAATTTTGGAAAACGGCAATATATTTGAAGGTAAAAGCTTTGGTGCCACTGGCGAAGTTGTTGGCGAAATTGTTTTCACAACAGCTATGACAGGGTATCTTGAAACATTGACAGACCCAAGCTATTACGGGCAGATAGTTGTTCAGACATTCCCACTTATCGGTAATTATGGTGTTATACCTTCTGATTTTGAAAGCAAGGGCCCTCATGTTAAAGCGTATATTGTTAAAGATTGGTGTCAAGAGCCTTCAAATTTTCGTTGTGAGGGTGATCTTGACACTTTTTTAAAGAAGCACGGAGTAATCGGCTTATACGGAATAGATACAAGAGCTTTGACAAAAATTGTTCGTGAGCATGGTGTTATGAACGGTAAAATTGTATTTGAGGGCTCACATTCAGGGCTATCGCTCGAAGAGCTTGAAGAATATGTTATTGTCGATGCAGTTAAATCTGTTACCTGTAAGAATGAAGAGGTATTTTATCCTGAACATAAAAAGCATAAGGTTGTTCTATGGGATTTTGGCGCTAAGGATAATATCCGACGTGAGCTTGTAAAGCGTGGCTGTGAGGTTACGGTTGTGCCTTCCTACACAACAGCAGAACGTATTTTAGAGCTTTGCCCTGACGGTATTATGCTTTCAAACGGCCCTGGTGACCCAGCAGAAAATGTTGAAATAATAAGCGAGCTTGCAAAGCTGTGCAAATCAAAAATTCCTACCTTTGGCATTTGCCTTGGGCATCAGCTACTTGCGCTTTCACAAGGCGCTAAAACAGAAAAGCTAAAATACGGCCATCGTGGCGCAAATCAGCCAGCATTAGAGGTTGAAACAGGCAGAGTTTATATAACAAGCCAGAATCATGGCTATGCTGTTATAAATGAAAGCCTTGACAATAATGCAAAAATGAGCTTTGTAAACGCAAACGACAATACCTGTGAGGGTATAGAATATACAGACATGCCTGCATTTTCAGTACAGTTCCATCCTGAAGCATCAGCGGGGCCACTTGACTCAGCATTCTTGTTTGATAGATTTATGAAGCTAATAGAGGGAGGAAAGCAATAATGCCACTGAATAAAGAAATAAAGAGAGTAATGGTAATAGGCTCAGGCCCTATTGTAATAGGCCAGGCGGCAGAATTCGACTATGCGGGAACACAGGCTTGCCGTGCTTTAAAGGAAGAGGGACTTGAAGTAATTCTTATTAACTCAAACCCTGCAACAATAATGACAGATAATGCAATGGCAGATAAAATATATATTGAACCACTTACCCTCGAAACAGTCAAAAGAGTAATTAAAAAGGAACGTCCTGACAGTTTGCTGTCAACCCTTGGCGGACAAACAGGCTTGACATTGTCAATGCAGCTTGCAAAATCCGGATTTCTTGATGAATACGGTGTAAAGCTGCTCGGAGCAAATCCCGAAACCATCGACAAAGCAGAGGACAGGCAGATGTTCAAGGATACAATGCAGTCTATTAATCAGCCTTGTATACCCTCACTTGTTGTTACCGATGTTGAAAATGCCGTAAAATTCGCTGACGAAATAGGATACCCTGTAATCATTCGCCCTGCGTTCACACTTGGTGGCTCAGGGGGAGGAATAGTATATAATCTTGAAGAATTGATGGAAATTACAAGGAACGGCCTTGAACTTTCTCCAATTCATCAGGTGCTTGTTGAAAAATGTATTTCCGGCTGGAAGGAAATCGAGTTTGAAGTAATTCGTGACAGCAAAGGAAACGTTATAACAGTTTGCTCAATGGAAAACTTTGACCCTGTTGGCGTTCACACAGGCGACAGTATTGTAATCGCACCTGCTGTAACCTTATCAGATAAGGAATATCAGATGCTTCGTTCAGCATCACTAAACATAATCTCTGAATTGAAGGTTGAGGGTGGCTGTAATGTTCAGCTTGCACTTCATCCTACAAGCTTTGAATATGCAGTAATCGAGGTTAACCCCCGTGTATCACGTTCGTCAGCCCTTGCATCAAAAGCAACAGGGTATCCTATTGCGAAGGTTGCGGCAAAAATTGCTATTGGCTATACTCTTAGCGAAATCAAAAATGCCGTAACAGGAAAAACAGCGGCAGCATTTGAGCCTGCTCTTGACTACGTTGTAGTGAAGCTGCCAAAATGGCCATTTGATAAATTCGTTTATGCAAGAAGAACTCTGGGCACACAGATGAAGGCAACAGGCGAGGTTATGGCTATCGGAGCAACCTTTGAGGAAGCTATAATGAAGGCTGTCCGTGGTGCTGAAATCGGGCTTGACTGTTTGATAAATCCAAAGCTTGCAAAATTTTCTGATGAAGAAATAAGAGAAAAAATTTCACTTTGTAATGACGAAAGGCTGTTTGTTGTTTATGAGGCACTAAGGCGCGGAATAACAAAGGAATATATTAATGAAATAACAAAAATTGACCTTTGGTTTTTATCAAAGCTCAATAAGCTAATCGATTGCGAAAAAGAGCTTATGCAGGGTGAGATTAATGATACACTTTACAAAAAGGCAAAATTCATGGGATATCCTGATAAGGTTATCAAGAGAATTTCAGGCTGTGAGATAGCAAAACCAGCCTATGCATCATTTAAAATGGTAGACACCTGTGCTGCTGAATTTTCAGCTCAAACACCTTACTTCTATTCAAGCTATGATAAGGAAGATGAGGCAAGCCAGTTCATAAAATCACGAAACACAAAAAAGCCAACGGTAATAGTATTCGGCTCAGGCCCTATCAGAATCGGGCAGGGAATAGAGTTTGACTATGCGTCTGTTCATTGTGTTTGGGCACTTAAAAAGCAAGGCTATGAGGTTGTAATTGTAAATAACAATCCTGAAACTGTATCGACTGACTTTGACACAGCTGACAGGCTGTATTTTGAGCCTCTCACAAACGAAGATGTCATGAATGTCATCAAGGTTGAAAAGCCTTTTGGCGTAGTTGTGGCATTTGGAGGGCAGACTGCTATTAAGCTAACAAAGTATTTGTCAGAAAACGGGATAAATATCTTAGGAACACCGGCTGACAGTATTGACGCAGCAGAGGACAGAGAACGCTTTGAAGCACTTTTAGAAGAGCTTGACATCAAACGCCCACAGGGTTATACAATAATGAATACTGAGGAAGCAATTGAAATTGCAAACAAAATTCAGTATCCTGTTTTAATGCGCCCTTCATATGTTCTGGGTGGGCAGAATATGATTATTGCCTTCAATGATGACGATATAAAAGAATATATGCAGATTATTCTTGCACAGAATATCGAAAACCCTGTGCTCATAGATAAATATCTAAACGGAACAGAAATTGAGGTTGATGCTATCTGTGACGGTGACGAAATTTTAATCCCGGGAATAATGGAGCATATTGAAAGAGCAGGCATACACTCAGGTGACTCTATTGCTGTATATCCTGCATGGAATGTAAGCGACGAGCTGACAGATAAAATTATTGAATGCTCAAAGAAGCTTGCAATTTCCCTAAAAACAAAAGGGCTTGTAAATATCCAGTATCTGATTTATCATAACGAGCTTTATGTAATTGAGGTTAATCCTCGTTCTTCAAGAACAATTCCTTATATTTCAAAGGTTACAGGGGTGCCAATGGTTGAGCTTGCAACGAAGGCAATGCTTGGCGAAAAGCTTGAAGCTATGGGGTACGGCACAGGTTTATACAAGCAATCCCCATATATTGCTGTTAAGGTTCCTGTTTTCTCTTTTGAAAAGCTGATTGATGTTGATAATCACTTAGGGCCCGAAATGAAGTCAACCGGTGAGGTTCTTGCGGTTGCAAACACACTTGAAGAGGCTTTATACAAAGGCCTTAGAGCAGCAGGCTATAAGCTATCTAAAAAAGGTGGAGTACTCATTACAGTGCGTGACAGTGACAAGTTTGAGATTCCTACCACTGCAAAGGCTTTCTATGATTTAGGATTTACACTATATGCAACAAAGGGAACAGCTAAGATATTAAACGAGCAGGGAATTCCTGCAAAGCCTGTTGATAAAATACACGAATCTGATAACAACACAATAACATTAATAGAGAGCGGAAAAATCGACTACGTTATCTCTACATCTTCAAAGGGAAGAATACCAACACGTGACAGTGTTAAAATAAGAAGAAAAACTGTTGAACGTAATATCCCGTGTCTGACATCTATTGATACGGCAAATGCTATTGCGGCAAGCTTAAAGAGCAAGTTCTCAGAGCTTTCGACTGAGCTTGTCAATATCAATGATATGAGAACAGAAAAGCAGAAGCTTGAATTCACAAAAATGCAGGGCTGCGGAAACGATTATATTTATTTCAACTGCTTTGACCAGAGAATCGACAATCCTGAGGGGCTTTCGCTAAGGCTTTCTGACAGGCATTTTGGAATTGGCGGAGACGGAGTTATTCTTATTGAGCGCTCAAAAATAGCTGATGCAAAGATGAGAATGTTCAATCTTGACGGGTCTGAGGGTAAGATGTGTGGCAACGCAATTCGTTGTGTAGGAAAATATTTGCGTGACAACAAGCTTGTTGATAAAGATATTCTCACGATTGAAACATTAAGCGGAATAAAAACACTTGAGCTTTTATATCATAATAAAGAGGTTAAAAACGTAAGGGTTGATATGGGCAAGGCAGAGCTTAATCCGGAGCTTATACCTGTATTGCTTGACGGTGATAAGGTTGTAGATAAAAAGGTTGAAATCGCAGGAAAAGAGTATAATATCACCTGTGTTTCAATGGGTAATCCTCATTGCGTTGTTTTCCAGAACAATATTGATAATTTTGAAATTGAAAAAATCGGTCCTGAGTTTGAACACGCACCAATTTTCCCCGAAAGAGTAAACACAGAGTTTATTAAGGTTATTGATAAAAACACACTTAAAATGCGTGTATGGGAACGTGGCAGTGGTGAAACATGGGCTTGTGGTACAGGTGCTTGTGCTGCGGCAGTAGCAGCTGTTGAAAATGGTTTTTGCAATAAAAATGAAGAAATAACTGTTAAGCTTTTAGGTGGAGACTTGAAAATAGTCTACACAGATGATACAGTATATATGACAGGAAATGCAGTTGAAATCTTCAAAGGCAAAATTGTGTTTTAAAGGAGAGATAGAGTGATGAAAATCAATGATAATTATCTGAATTTAAAGGAAAGCTATCTGTTTGTAGATATAGCAAAAAGGGTAAATGCTTTTACACAGGCAAACCCTGATAAAAAGGTAATTAGGCTTGGAATAGGCGATGTTACCTTGCCGTTGGTTCCTGCTGTTGTAAATGCAATGCAGAATGCTGTTGCCGAAATGGGCAAAAAGGAATCATTCAAGGGCTATGGCCCAGAACAGGGCTACGATTTTCTGAGAAATTCTATAAAGGATTATTATTCAAGAAAATCAGTTGAGCTTGATGCAAATGAGATTTTTGTATCTGATGGTGCTAAAAGTGACTGTGGCAATATACTTGATATTTTCAGTGTAGAT
>QKDG01000140.1 GCA_003246805.1 Clostridia bacterium
GCCGTCGCGTGGGTTCCCGGCGCTGCCAGGATTAAGATAATGAACACCGTCAGCATATTTGTAATATCTTTCGTGTGTATGCCCAAAAAGAACAATATCTGCCCCTGCTCCCCTTGCAAGCTCAGAAAGCCCTTGTGGATGATATTTCACGTTGTGAGTATGACCGTGAAGATAAACTATTTTTTTGCCCATTGCGTGAACTTCCCCTACAACAGGGGCCATTGATGCAAAATCGCAGTTTCCCGCAACTGAAAGCACCTTAAAATAAGGGTACACAAGTTTTATATCATCAAGCTCCCGCTCTCCATCCCCCAAAAAAATAAAAAAGTCTGCATTTTCATGACGTTTAAAAATTGTATATAAAGCATCAAGCTTTCGATGCGTGTCTGAAATTACAATTATTCTCAAGCGTGTACCATCCTAACATTCTATTTTTTGAAATTATAACATAATATTTTATTAATTACAATATTTTAAAAGGAGGCTATATTATGAATTTAAGCCCTAAAAATCTCGACGCACTTCTTGCACTTGTAAGCAAGAAAATAGGCACAACACCAGAGGAGTTGAAAAGCAATCTTCAAAAAGGCGATTTAAGCCAATTGACAAAAGGAATGTCAGAAGAAGAAAAGGAAAAGCTAAACAAGACACTTGCAGATAAAGAGTTGACAAAAAAAGTTGTTTCTTCATTTGAAGTTGAAAACGAAAAAGGTAAATAATAAAACTTATAAAATTACTTAATTGCTTGCAGAGGGGGTTGTGAAATGGATGAGCTGATGAGCAAAATTTCAGATATTCTTAATAATAAGGAAAGCATGGAGCAGATACAAAAAATCGCTGACATGCTTGGAGCTGATAGCCAGGATAGCTCTCCTGAGCAGTCATCTGTTTTGAACGCCTCTAAAAGCAAGAATACTGAAACTTCGGAAAAAGCGAATTCTGATGGATTGAATCTTGATATAAACAAAATAATGAAAATTCAGCAGATATTCAGCAAAGCCAATAAAAATGATTATAATACAGATTTTTTATATGCCCTCAAGCCCTTGCTGAAAGAAGAAAACAAGCAAAAAATTGACAAAATAAATAAAATTTTCAAGCTGCTGGCTTTATGGCCACTAATTAAAGAGAGTGGACTGTTAGGGGGCGATTTGTTTGACATCATATAGCAGGGAGCAGTTTGAAACAATGCAGCAGGAGGCTCTCAGGCGTGTCAGGGAAATGCAGCGACGTGCAAACGCTTATGTTGATAATAATCAAGAAGAAGAAAAAAAGCCTCATCATAATGAAAAAGCAAATCACAAAGCTTTACAAGAAAACAAGCAGCAAAATCAACAGCAAAATCATAATTCGAGTAACGGCACCAGCCAAAATAATAGCCAGCACAGCCATGCGAATAATCACCAAAATAATCAGAGCAATAACAGTAATGTTAAAAACAGCAATACGTCAAAAGAGGCTAATAATTCTTCACACACGCAGAGCAATAAAAACAGCCACGCAAGCAATAATACAAGCAATCATAATAGAAATAATTCCTCTAATCCTTTTGCACAGCTTTTTGGCTCAAATCTTGGTGGCTTTAACAGAGCAAAAGAATACAACGATAAAAAAGTGAATGAGGATAATATAGTAGGTGAAATTACAGGAAGCATCTCAAAAGCCTTTAAAGATTTCAATCTTGACGAAGATAAAATGCTGATACTTTTGCTGATATATATCCTTTATAAAAATGGAGCGGACGTCAAGCTTATACTTGCACTTGCATATCTGATAATTTAAATTAAAAAGCCTGCTAAAAAGCAGGCTTTTAGTTGTATTAAATTAGTTAATAATTGTCTTTTCAGTTTCCTTGTCAAACAAGTGGATTCTGTTTGGATCGATAGCAACAGCTAATTCCTGCTGAGGGCGAGCGGTAGAACGTGGTGAAACTCTTGCAGTAAGAGGAATACCATCACAGTTCAGATATAAATAGGTTTCAGCACCCATAAGCTCTGTAACTTCAACCAAACATTTTATGATACCTGTTTTTGCATTTGAAAGGAACATATCTTCATCATGAATAGATTCAGGACGAATACCAAGTATAACCTCCTGGTCAATATAATTTTCAAGAGTTTCCTTGTCAACTTTGCTTTCAGGAATTTCAACAGTAAACTTATTTTCATCAGCACCGAATTCAACAATGTATTTCGCATCATTTTTGCGTAGAACAGAGTCAATAAAGTTCATTTGAGGTGAACCAATGAAACCAGCAACGAATTGATTAACAGGGTTCTGATATAGATTTGTAGGGGAATCGATTTGCTGAATGTAACCATCCTTCATAACGCAAATTCTGTCACCCATTGTCATAGCTTCCGTCTGGTCGTGAGTAACATAGATAAATGTAGTTCCAAGCCTTTTGTGAAGCTTAGCAATCTCTGTTCTCATCTGTGCACGTAGCTTAGCATCAAGGTTTGATAGAGGTTCGTCAAGCAGGAATACTTGTGGCTCACGAACGATAGCACGGCCCAAAGCAACACGCTGTCTCTGTCCGCCTGATAGTGCCTTTGGCTTTCTGTCAAGAAGATGAGATATATCAAGGATTCTTGCAGCTTCTTCAACCTTACGTGTGATTTCAGCCTTAGGAACTTTTCTTAGCTTTAAACCAAAAGCCATGTTCTCAAAAACTGTCATATGAGGATACAAAGCATAGTTCTGGAAAACCATTGCTATGTCACGGTCCTTAGGTGCTACATCGTTAACTAATCTGTCACCAATGAGTAACTCACCCTCAGAAATTTCTTCAAGTCCTGCAATCATTCTTAAAGTTGTTGATTTACCACAGCCTGATGGTCCAACTAAAATAATAAATTCTTTATCCTCAATTTCCATATTGAAATCGGATACAGCGATTACGCCTCCGGGATATTTTTTGTAGATGTTTTTTAATGATACACTAGCCATTTAAAATGCCTCCTGATTCTTTATTTTTATATATAATAACCTTAACTATATAATAGCAAATCTATGGCATATAATTCAAGTATGTTTTTAACTAAACTTTTAAAAACCAGTTTATTAAAAATGACGAAAATTTTACGGCAAAATCAATCGGCATCACATATTTGTAGAAGTTTTTCAACATTTTTGTGCATTATTTCCAAGCACTCGCCAAGAGCCAGATTTTTGTCGAGTTCAAGCCCACCAATCTGAATTCGTTTTAAAAAAACAACTTTATTACCAAGTGCTTCAAACATTTTTTTCACCTGATGGAACATTCCTTCATGAAGAACAACATAACAGCTACTAAGGGTTTCTCCCTTAAAAAATTCAGCAGGCAGGCATTGTTCGCCGGTAATCAGGCGGATACCTTCACTAAATCTGCTTGAATAATTATCATTATAATTATCTTGCAGCTCAACATAATATTTTTTGGGAACATGGCTTTTAGGCGCAAGCATTTTGTGAGCAAGCTCTCCGTCATCTGTTATAAGAACAAACCCTTCTGTATCTTTATCGAGCCTGCCGGCCGGAAACAAGCCTTTTCGTTGCAGATGCTCAGGAACAAGGGACAGCACAGTGGGGGATAGTCCATCTCTTGTTGAGCAGACTACCCCCTGCGGTTTATTCAGCATAATATAGATATGCTTTTTGTAGCTGATTTCCTCACCGTTTAGAGTTATCAAATCGATTTCCGGATGAATTTTAATATCGGCACATCTGATAACAACACCGTTTACAGAAACAAGCCCACGTTTAAGCAAGGCTTTGACATCGCTGCGAGATAAATCATTCTTCTGGCTTGAAATGAATTTATCAAGCCTAATTTGTTGCTTTTGTGGTAAAGAAGAAATCTGAGGCGTTGTCGGTGTTATCGGGGGCAGATGTCTGTGCTGGAGATTCTGTTGATTCCATTGTGTCGGCTGCGCTTGAGTCGGCAGCTGAGGAATTGTCGCTTCCTTCTGAATTGCTTTCTGCTTCTGAGGTTGCTTCACTATTATTCATTCCTTTATTATTGATTGGCATCAAGCCTTGCATAAATCCGTCCTTTTGAGTTGAGCAAACGTCTCCGCCTATTAAAACGCCATCACATACAATAAGATGTGCGGCAATATATTCAGGCACCTCAGGATAATTATACACGTCATAGGTATAAACTTCAACAGTTTTTCCTTTATGCTTTGATAAATCAAAGCCTTGTTCCTTTTGCAGCTTGTTGTACAATTCAAATACGTCATTGAATTCAGAAGGGATTTTAATAACCTTGCAGTCTGTCTCCGTATCTGAAACATCCCAGCCTAAACCGGTAAGAAAAGCAACTCTTTCCTCATTGTTTGTAAGCTTGTATTTGTTTCCAATCCCTTTTCCTCCCCAGTTTACAGCCCATACAGCAATAAGTATTACAACAGCGATGAGAATAACAATCAGGGCAATCGGATTTGGTTTTTTTAATTTCACTGTTTTTACAAACATATTATCCCTCTTTCCTCACAATATATTTCATTTATATGAGGTAAGGGACATATTAATGACAAGCAGAAATCGCATTTGAATATAAAATTTTCATTTTTGTGTTTAAAAAGCAAAAACGTATTATTCATAGAATACATTACAGAGCGCCAAAAAACTATGATTTTTATGCGAAGGGGTGTGGTGGCGACCGCAAAGCCCCCACAAATACGTGCATAAATTTATAATATTGTTGTAGAAAAGCACTTTTTCTACAAGCAAAAACGTATTATTCATAAAATACAATATTTTTTAAAGCAACAACAGCACAGGCACGACAATTCTTTTTGATATATTATTACTTGACATATTGCTGTATTTGCCTTATTATATTAATAATAGTAAGGTCACGCATAGCGTGCCTTTTTAATTTTATTAAGGTGGTATTAACAATGCTTGCGAATACTGAAAAATCAATGGAAAAAATTGTTGCTCTTTGCAAAGGCAGAGGTTATGTGTATCCTGGTAGTGAAATTTATGGTGGGCTTGCAAATACATGGGACTACGGCCCCTATGGAGTCGAGCTTAAAAATAATATAAAAAAAGCATGGTGGAAGAAGTTCGTGCAGGAAAGCCCGTATAATGTAGGGCTTGACAGCGCTATTTTAATGAACCCACAGACATGGGTAGCATCAGGCCATGTTGGGGGATTCTCTGACCCTTTAATGGATTGTAAGGAATGTAAAACACGTCATCGTGCGGACAAGCTGATTGAGGATGCCGGTGAAAATCCAGGTGGATGGTCAAACGAGCAGATGATGACATATATTAGAGAAAACAATATTGTTTGCCCAAACTGCGGTAAGCTCAACTTCACTGATATTCGCCAGTTCAACCTTATGTTCAAGACTTTTCAGGGAGTAACTGAGGATACAAAATCTGAGCTGTTCCTCCGCCCGGAAACAGCCCAGGGTATATTCGTTAATTTTGCAAATATACAAAGAACTTCAAGGAAAAAGGTACCTTTTGGTGTTGCACAGATAGGAAAATCATTCAGGAATGAAATTACACCAGGAAACTTTATTTTTCGTGTTCGTGAATTTGAGCAGATGGAGCTTGAATTCTTCTGCAAGCCGGGAACAGACCTTGAATGGTTCGCTTTCTGGAAGGAATACTGCAAGAACTGGCTTTTAAGCCTTGGTATAAAGCAGGAAAATTTAAAGCTGCGTGACCATGACCCTGAGGAGCTTTCACATTATTCAAATGCTACAACTGACTTTGAATACCTGTTCCCGTTCGGTTGGGGTGAACTATGGGGAATAGCAGACAGAACCGACTTTGACCTTAAAGCGCATCAGTCAACAAGCGGAAAATCACTTGAATATTTTGACCCTGATGATAATTCAAAGTATGTTCCTTATGTTATTGAGCCATCACTTGGCGTTGAGAGATTGTTCCTCTCAATTCTGGTTGAGGCTTTTGATGAGGAGGAAATCGGTGAGGGCGATACAAGAACTGTAATGCATCTGCACCCGGCATTAGCGCCAATAAAGGCATGTGTACTTCCCCTTGTTAAAAAGCTAAAAGAGCCAGCAACTGAGCTTTTTACAAAGCTTTCAAAGAAGTTTATGGTGGACTACGACGAAGCAGGGCAAATCGGCAAGAGATACAGAAGACAGGATGAAATCGGCACACCGTTCTGTATAACCTATGACTTTGATACCCTTGAGGATGGTTGTGTTACTGTTCGTGACCGTGATACAATGGCACAGGAGCGTATAAAAATCGACGAGCTTGAAGCTTATATCCAGAAAAAGCTTGAATTTTAGTTAAAACAATAAAACACCCGATGAGTTTAAATTCATCGGGTGTTTTTTTATTCAATATCGCTGTTTTTGAAATTATCTTTTTTGTTTTTAGTTTTTTTGTATGCGTATCTGATAAAATAAACAATTACTGTAACAATAGCAGCCAATACAGCAATGTTGATGATAGTTAGTATTAAAAAAAAGGTTCAAAATCAATATAAGTCTCAAACATATTAACCTCCAAAATTGTTTTCATTAAACACATTATTGTTCCTGTTGTTTCTGTTATTTTCCGTTAAAGCTTGTTATATGCATGCTATCACAAAATTAACCAAATGTCAACAAGTTTGTATAATTTTTCATATTAATTATAAAACTTACCACAAAAATAATAACGTAGTTCAAAGTGTAGAAAATTAATATTTTTCGCGCGAA
>QKDG01000038.1 GCA_003246805.1 Clostridia bacterium
CTTGAAAGCCTTGAACCTATTAAAGATTTTGATTTTATTGGCTTTACCATGCAATATGAGCTTTCTTATACAACGGTTCTAAATATGCTTGATTTAGCAGGGCTTGAGGTTAAGTCGCAAGATAGAAAAGGCTTGTTCCCGATAGTGATAGCTGGGGGGCCATGTGTGTGCAATCCTGAGCCACTTGCTGATTTTATAGATATTTTTGTTCTGGGTGAGGGTGAGGAAGTCAATCTTGAACTTATGGACTTGTATGCCCAGATGAAGCCACAAAACCCAACAAAGCAACAATTTTTGGAAAAAGCCTCGCAGATTGAGGGGATATATGTTCCGTCACTTTATGATGTAATATATAATGAAGATAATATAATTAAAGAAATTAATGCGAAATCCCCGGCACCACAAAAGGTTAAAAAGAGAATTATCAACGATTTTGATAAGGTTTATTATCCCGAAAGCTTTGTAGTGCCATTTACCGAAATCGTCCATGACAGGGCAGTAGTAGAGGTGCTGAGGGGCTGTATAAGGGGCTGCCGTTTTTGCCAGGCAGGATATATATATCGCCCGCTAAGAGAAAAGGCTATTGACACCATAGCAGCACAAACAAAAAATCTTTGCGAAGCAACAGGATATGAAGAAGTTTCATTATCTTCACTAAGCACAAGCGATTATTCTGATATAGAGAATATGCTGACTACCCTTGTTGACTATACAGAAGAAGAGAAAATAAATCTTTCACTGCCATCGCTCAGAATTGATAATTTCAATGAGGAACTTCTTGAAAAAATAAAAAAAGTCAGAAAAAGTGGGCTTACCTTTGCACCAGAGGCAGGAACCCAAAGACTTCGTGACGTTATAAATAAAAATGTTACAGAAGAAGAAATAATGCAAACCTGCAAAATAGCATTTCAGGGTGGATATACAAATGTCAAGCTCTATTTTATGCTGGGCTTGCCGACAGAAACAAACGAGGATTTGCAGGGGATAGCTGATTTAGGGCAAAAAATTGTTGATATGTATTATGCAATGCCGGACAGGCCAAAGGGTAAAAGCGTTCAGATTTCAATAAGCTGTGCAACCTTTGTGCCAAAGCCATTTACACCATTCCAGTTTGAGCCACAGGCAACGAAAGAAGAAATTGCCGAAAAACAGAGGTTCTTATTGAGCTGTATAAAAACAAAAAAGATTTCACTTAGCTGGCATAAGATTGAAGTCAGCTTGCTTGAAGCTGTTCTTGCAAAGGGTGACCGTAAGCTCTGCGATGTTATATATAAAGCATGGAAAAAGGGCAGCAATCTTGACAGCTGGGATGAATACTTTAAATTCAATCTATGGGAAGAAGCCTTTGCAGAATGCTCAGTTGACACAGCCTTTTATGCAAACCGCAAAAGGAACTTTGATGAGGTTCTGCCATGGGGCCATCTTGACTATATGGTAACTCATGATTTTTTAGTGCGCGAAAATATAAAAGCGCACGAAGCAAAAACAACTAAAAATTGTCGTGAGGGTTGTTCTGGCTGTGGGGTAGCAAAAAAGAGCGGAGGGTTATATTGTGGATAATATTAAGCTTAGGGTAACCTTTTCAAAAAAAGACAGAGCCAGATATATCTCTCACCTTGACCTTAACAGAACAATGCAGAGAGCATTTAAAAGGGCAAATATACCAGTATGGTATACCGAGGGGTTCAACCCCCATGCATATATAATGTTCCCCCTTGCATTATCCTTAGGGGTTGAAAGCGAATGCGAAATCATGGATTTTAACATAACAGAGCAAATGGATTTTGATGTTATAAAATCACGCCTTAATTCTGTTTTGCCACAGGGCTTGCAGATTATTAAGGTTGCTGTTCAGGAGCAAAAGCATACTGCAATAGCATTAAGCGAGTATAAGCTTTGCATAAAAGGGGATATGGAAACACCTGAGCTGAATGAGAGCTTTGATGAATTTTTAAAGTCAGATAAAATTGAAATCGAAAAAAAGACCAAGAAAAAGGGAATCAATCTAATCGATATCAAACCGTATATCAATATAATAGAAAAAGAAATATCTGATACAGGGTTAGAGCTTGTCATTCATCTCCCGGCAGGAACCCAGACGAATATCAACCCCTCGCTTGTGATTGAAGCTTTTGAGAATATCAGCAAATTGCAGGTAGAGATTGTCAATATCGAAAGAACAAAAATACTTACCGATGATTTGAAAATTTTTTGTTAATAGCTATTGCATAAAACTAATCATTGTGCTATACTATTAAAGCATTTAGATATCCGTCATTGATTTGATGGGAGTTAGTGCCAGAGCCATTTTGTTGGCTCAGACATTAAAGCGGATAGTCCTCTGTCTTTATTTGATAAAGGGTATGAATATCTGAAATTATTAGGAGGAATTAAAGTGAACGCTTTAAAACTTATTGAACAAAGCAGCCTTAAGGAACAAGTTCCTGTACTTTGCATTGGTGATACCGTTAAGGTGCACGTAAGAATCAAGGAAGGCGAAAAAACACGTATTCAGATTTTTGAAGGAACAATTATCGCCAAGAAGCATGGTGGAGTAAACGAAACTTTTACTGTTCGTCGTGTTGCTCATGGATGTGGAATAGAGAGAGTATTCCCTGTTCATTCACCTTCAGTTGAAAAGGTTGAAATTGTTAGAAAAGGCCGTGTGCGCCGTGCTAAGCTATACTATCTACGTGATAGAGTTGGTAAGGCTGCAAAGGTTAAAGAAGTAATTCGTTAGTATTAAAGGGGACGTTAAGTCCCTTTTTTGCTATTTAAAATGACAGAATATGACTTCGTTGAAGAATTGAGGCTTTTTATGAATAATATGATACAAGAAAATAAAACTAAAAGTAGCGATGCTGTTAAGGGAATCGGCGAAGAAATTCTTGACTGGATAGAGTCCCTTATTGTTTCGCTTTTTATAGTTATGCTTATATTTACGTTTGTTTTCAGGCAGGTAAGTGTTATTGGTGAATCTATGGAGCCTACCCTGACTGGAATGTCACAGGGTTCAGGGTCATATGGCGACAGGCTGCTGATTTCTAATTTATTCTATAAGCCTGAGGTTAACGATATTGTTGTAATAAGGTCTAAATCACTTAATGAGAATATTATTAAAAGGGTTATTGCTGTCGCTGGGCAGGAAATTGATATTGATTTCAACACCGGTGATGTTTATGTTGATGGTGAACTCAGGGATGAGCCTTTTATTAAAGAGCCTACCTCTAAAAACGACGGTGCTTTTGAATATCCAATTGTTATACCTGAGGGATATGTTTTTGTAATGGGTGACAACAGGAATAATTCAACCGACAGTCGCAGCCCTTATGTAGGTTTGGTTTCAACAAGCGATATTCTGGGCAAAGCGTTTTTGAGGATATTCCCATTTGATTCATTCGGTGGGTTATATAATAGTTTGGAGGGTTAAATGTCAGAGGTTTCTTCAATTCAGTGGTTCCCTGGTCACATGGCAAAAACCAGGCGCCTTATGCAGAAAAACATAACACTTGTAGATGCCGTGGTTGAGATAACCGATGCCCGAATTCCATACAGCAGCCGTAATCCAGAAATGGATAGGCTTGTGGGGCAAAAGCCAAGGCTTATTATATTGAATAAATGCGATGCTGCTGATGAAAATATCACAGCCATGTGGCTTGATTACTATAAAAAAAAGGGCGTTCTGGCACTTGCTACCGATTGCAGAAGTGGCAAGGGAGTACAGAAGTTTTTGCCTTTGCTGAAAGAACTTTTAAAAGAGAAGATAGAACGCTGGAACAACAAAGGAATGGTTGGCAGGCCTATCAGGATAATGATTGTCGGTATCCCAAATGTCGGGAAGTCCTCGTTCATTAATAAAATGGCAAAATCAAAAATGGCAAAGGTTGAGGATAGGCCGGGTGTAACACGCGGAAAGCAATGGGTAAGCCTTGGAAAAGAGCTTGAGCTGCTTGATATGCCTGGGGTATTATGGCCGAAGTTTGAGGATAAGCTTGTCGGGGAACGCCTTGCATTCACTGGTGCGGTAAAAGATGATATAATGGATTTAGAATTACTTGCAAGCAGATTGTTAGAATATCTGAATGAAAGCTATCCAAAAAATATAGCTGAGAGATACAGTGTTGAAACGACTGAAAATGAAGAAGGCTTTGATATTCTTCAAAAAGTTGGCAGGAAACGTGGCTTTTTAATAGCAGGTGGTGAAATCAATACCGAAAGAACTGCAATCACAGTTATTGATGAATTCAGGAGTGGTAAGATAGGGCGTTTATCCTTAGAAAAACCACAGGTCAGTGGGGTGCAGGATGGAGCTATTTGAGTATGACAGAGAGGTCATTGCGAAATTCGGTGCTGTCTGCGGTGTTGATGAAGCAGGGCGTGGCCCTTTGGCTGGTGATGTTTATGCCGCCGCAGTTGTTTTTGACGAGAATGTTATTATTGAAGGTATTAACGACAGCAAAAAGCTTTCAGAAAAAAAGCGTGAACAGCTTTTTGATGAAATTATTCTTAAAGCAAAGGGATATTGTATAGCAACTGCCTCAATTGCTGAGATTGAAGAAATCAATATTCTCAATGCCGCTATGCTTGCAATGAAAAGGGCAGTAGAAGGCTTGCAGATTATCCCTGATATTGTTCTTGTTGATGGTAACAAAACCCCTGATTTGAATATACGTTCAGTTGCTGTTGTAAAGGGCGATGCCATAAGCCAGTGTATTGCCGCCGCATCAATTCTTGCAAAGGTGGCAAGGGACAGATACATGAAAAAGCTTGATGAGCAGTATCCTCAGTATCGCTTCTCAAAGCATAAGGGATACGGCACTAAACTTCACTATGAAATGCTTGAAAAATATGGGATTAGTGAAGTTCACAGGGAAAGCTTTTTGAAAAAGCTGAGGATAAAGTGATGAAGACACGTCAGATAGGTGATGTTGGAGAAAATGCAGTTTGTGATTTTCTTAAAAACTTATCTTATACTATTGTTAAAAGAAATTACACAATTAAAGGCGGAGAGATTGATATAATAGCAGAAAAGGATGATTTCATCGCTTTTGTTGAGGTTAAAACGCGGGTGGATAATTCTCTTGTATCAGGCTTTGAGGCTATTACAAAATCAAAAAAAGCAAGGATAATAAAAACGGCTCAGCGTTATTATATAAATAATTGCAACAAGTTGCAGCCGAGATTTGATATAGCGATAGTTACAACGAGGGGCAATAGTGTGGTCAATATAGATTACATAGAAAATGCTTATGATATAAGTGATATGAATATTATTTTTTAAAGGTATGGTGATTTTGATGTATTATAAAAGCACAAGGAACAGCAAGGTTAACGTAACATCTTCACAGGCAATAGCTCAGGGAATTTCAAAGGATGGCGGGCTTTTTGTTCCGTCACAAATTCCGGCATTGTCGCAGGAGGATATAACAAAGCTTGGAACATTGAATTATTGCGACAGAGCAGCCTTTGTTTTTTCAAAATATTTAACAGATTTTACTGATGCAGAAATCAGATACTGCGTTGAAAATGCATATACTGATAAAAAATTTGCGACAGAAAATATAGCAGAAATTTCACATCTTTTTGACGGAACCTATATGCTTGAACTATGGCACGGCCCTACCTGTGCATTCAAGGACATGGCGTTGCAGGTTCTGCCTTATCTGCTTACAACATCAGCTAAAAAAATCAAGCTCGAAAAAAAGATAGTTATACTTGTAGCAACCTCAGGCGACACAGGTAAAGCTGCACTTGAAGGCTTTAAGGATGTTGAAGGCACAGAAATTTTGGTGTTCTACCCTGTTGACGGTGTCAGCGAAATGCAGAAAAAGCAGATGACAACACAGGAGGGTGAAAATGTTGGCGTTTGCGCAATCAAAGGTAACTTTGACGATGCACAGACAGGTGTAAAGCAAATATTCACAGATGAGGAAATCGCAAAGACACTTGAAAGCAATAACCTCATGTTTTCAAGCGCAAACTCAATAAACTGGGGAAGGCTTGCACCACAGATAATATACTATGTTTCGAGCTATGCACAGCTTGTTCACGACAATGAAATATCAATGGGCGAAAAAATTAACATAGTTGTACCAACCGGCAACTTCGGTAACATTCTTGCCGGCTATTATGCAAAGCTGATGGGGATTCCTGTCAACAAGCTTATTTGCGCATCAAATTCAAACAATGTTCTCACTGATTTTTTAAACACAGGAGTTTATAACCGCAACCGAGATTTTTATACAACAATTTCCCCTTCGATGGATATCCTGATTTCAAGCAATCTTGAACGCTTGCTGTATCATCTTTGTGGTGAAAACGATTCACAGATAGTTGAGTGGTTCACACAGCTTTCAAAGGAAGGCAAGTATGAAGTTAGCCTTGAAGTAAAGGAAATGTTAAATCAGATGTTTTTTGCCGGCTGCTGCAATGATGATGAAACAAAAGCAACAATAAAGAGCATATACGATAAATATTCATATACCTGTGATACACATACGGCTGTTGCTGTAAAGGTTTATGAGGATTATAAGCAAAAAACAGGCGATAAAACAAAAACAATAATAGCCTCAACTGCAAGCCCTTATAAATTCAGTTCAAGTGTTCTTGAAGCACTAGGCGGATACGA
>QKDG01000132.1 GCA_003246805.1 Clostridia bacterium
GATTACATATTATCAGTTGCTCCTGTTCAGACAAAAGGTTATAAATGTATATTATAGGTGAAAAATGTTTAGTGTAAATTTATTGGTTTTAGGTAAGCTTAAAGAAAAATATCTGTCAATGGCTGTTGATGAATATACAAAGCGTCTTGCTGCTTTCTGCAAATTCAGAATTGTTGAAATACCTGAATACCGTTTGACTGAAAACCCGTCACAAAAGGAAATTGAAATTGCATTACAGTATGAATGCAGGCAGATAGGGGCTTATTTATCAAAATCCTCCTACAACTATGCAATGTGTATTGAGGGCAAACAGCTTTCAAGTGAAGAATTTGCAAAAAGCCTCATTGATATTTCAAATTCAGGGAAAAGCACACTCAATTTTATAATAGGCAGTTCTTTTGGCCTTTCGGATGAAATTAAGAATATTTCTGATTTTAAGCTGTCAATTTCAAAGATGACATTCCCTCACCAGTTGGCAAGGGTAATGCTTATTGAGCAGATTTACAGGGCTTTTTCGATAAACAATAATTCGAAATATCACAAATAGTAATAGCATTTTTAAAAATATATTTCGTTATTTTTTTTTAGAAAATACAGCCTTATTTTTTTTCGGGGCTTGATATTTAACTAAGTATGTGATATAATAAATATCTATCAGTTGGATATAAAGGATTCGTTCCTCTTCAATCCGAGATATAGGTGTGCGGGTCCTGTGCAATGGAACACTGTGAATCATGTCAGGCGGGGAACCGAGCAGCATTAAGCGGGCAGTTTTATGTGCCGCAGTTCGCCTGCACACCTATATGTCGGATTGATTATTTTTAAAGGAGTGTTGATATGTATAAGGCTCTGTATAGGAAATGGCGCCCTTTAACATTTGATGATGTTGTTTCGCAGCCTCATATTACCACAACTCTTAAAAACCAGCTTGTATTGGGCAAAACTGCCCATGCCTATCTTTTTACAGGTTCACGCGGAACAGGAAAAACATCTTGTGCCAGGATTTTTGCAAAAACGATTAATTGCCTTAATATGAAAGACGGTTCTCCTTGCCTTGAATGTGAGATTTGCAAGGGCGCTGATGCTGGCAATTTATCTGATATAATAGAAATTGACGCTGCCAGCAACAACGGGGTTGACGATATCCGTGATATTCGTGAAGCCGCTATGTTTACCCCGGAAAAATGCAAATACAAGATTTATATTATTGATGAAGTTCACATGCTGTCAACAAATGCATTCAATGCTTTGTTAAAGATTATGGAAGAACCACCTTCTTATCTTAAATTTATCTTAGCGACGACGGAAATTCATAAGGTGCCAGCAACCATACTTTCTCGCTGCCAGCGATATGATTTCAGGCGTATATTAACGCAGGATATCGTCGACAGGCTTATATATATATCAAAGCAGGAGAATATCAGCATAAATGATGACGCAGCACAGCTTATTGCACGTATTTCTGATGGTGGAATGAGAGATGCACTTTCCTTGCTTGACCAGTGCATAGCTTTTTCAGAGGATGTTAATCTTGATGTAGTCAGCTCAGTTGCAGGTATTGCAGGGCGTGATTATCTTTTTGATATGCTTGATGCAATAATAAGCAGTGATGCAACCAGTGCACTTAAAATAATAGATAAGCTCTACTCAATGTCTAAGGATATGCAAAGGCTTTGTGAGGAGCTTTTGTCGCAGCTGAGAAACCTCATGCTTGTTAAAACTGTTCCTGAACAAAAGGATTTACTTGCATGTCTGCCAGATGAAATAAGCAGGCTATTGGAACTTTCAAAGCAAATAAGCCTTGAAGATATTTTGAACAAGCTTTCTTTTTTGCAGGATTGCAACGAACGGCTTGTCCGCTCGCAGTCCAAAAGAATTGAGTTTGAAATGTGTACAATAAGGCTTTGCACAAAAGATACAAGCATGCTTTCTTCATCGGGGGAAACTGCTATTGACAATGAAGTTTTAAGGCGGATTAATTCACTTGAACAGCAGGTTAATAGCGGCAGAATATCTGCACCAAAGCGTGAAGTCAAAAAGCAGCTTGAACAGCTTCACCAGCCTGCACCTCAGGCAGAACCTACCGTTGATATGTCAAAAATCACACCAGATATGTTAAAACAGCTTGATTGCTGGCCAGAAATTTTAGAGGATTTTAACAAAGTAAATCCTGCTGTTTCAGGCTCGCTAAAAGGCTCACATGCTTTTGTATATGATAATTTATTATTATTGATTGTTAAAAATGAGTTTTTTTTAAAGCTTTTCAAAATAAAGGAAAACGCGATATCACTTGGTGAGGTTGTAAAAGCCCATTTAGGAAAGGCTTTTGTAATAAGAGCAAAGTGCGACAGTTCTGAGCAGGAGAATAGCCAAAATCCAGTAAACAGGCTTATTTCAAAAGCACAGGAATCAAACATTAAGGTTGAAATCAAGGACTAACTATTATATAGGAAAAAAGGAGATTTTTTATGAAAGCAAGATTACCACAAGGAATGGGCGGCGGCCCACAAAATATGAATGCAATGATTAAACAGGCTCAAAAAATGCAGGAGCAGATAGCAGCTTTGCAGAGCGAGCTTGACGAAAAAGAGTTTTCGGCTACTGTTGGCGGCGGTGCTGTTGAAATTGTATTGACAGGCAAAAAAGTTGTCAAGGCGCTCAACATTAAGCCAGAGGTTGTAGACCCTGAGGATGTTGAAATGTTGCAGGACCTTATTATGAGCGCGTTCAATCAGGCTATCAAAAATATTGACGAAACATCTGAGGCCGAAATGTCTAAGGTAACGGGCGGAGTTTCTGTTCCGGGGCTGTTCTAATGGCAGAGAGTAACCCACTTCCATTAGTACTTCTTGCTGAGCAGTTTGCAAAGCTGCCGGGCATCGGTATGAAAACGGCGCAACGGCTTGCTTATTATGTTATGACAATGAGCAAAGCTGATGCCAAAGCCTTTTCTGATTCGATATTAAACGCTCATTCAACAATACATTATTGCAAGGTGTGTCAGAATTTTACTGATTCAGATGTATGCCTGATATGTGAAAATGCAAAAAGGGATAGCTCCACAATCTGTGTTGTTGAGGGGCCGAAGGATGTTTCTGCATTTGAGCGAACCAATGAATATAAAGGGCTGTATCATGTTCTTCATGGGCTGATTTCGCCTATGGATGGCATTACTCCCGAAAAAATAAGAATAAAAGAGCTTCTTGCAAGAATTCACAACTCAAATGTTGAAGAAGTCATTATGGCTACAAACCCAACGGTTGAGGGCGAAGCAACAGCAATGTATATATCAAAGCTTTTAAAACCACTTGGTATAAAAGTTACCCGCCTTGCTTTTGGTCTTCCCATGGGCGGAATACTCGAATATGCCGATGAAATTACTTTGTTTAAAGCTCTTGAAAACAGGAATGAAATTTAGGAACGATTTTTCGTTCCTTTTTTGTAGGTAAAAATATGAATGATGATATTTTTTATATGAAAAAAGCAATGGAGCTCGCTAACGAGGCATTTGAACTTGGTGAAGTGCCAGTTGGTGCAGTTGTGGTAAAAAAATCTACCGGGGAGATTATAGGCACTGGCTATAACAGGCGTGAAACTGATAAATCCCCCTTATCCCATGCTGAAATAATCGCAATAGAAAATGCAAGCAAAGCCCTTGGTGGCTGGCGGCTTATTGATTGTCAGCTTTTTGTAACACTTGAGCCATGCCCGATGTGCTCGGGTGCAATTATAAATTCAAGGATAGAAAAGGTTGTTTTTGGCGCTTACGATAAAAAGGCGGGGTGCTGTTCTTCTGTTATAAATTTGTTTGAACTCCCTTTTAATCACAAGCCAGAAATAGTTGGTGGCGTTCTCGAAAAACAATGTGCAGAAGTACTTAGTGCGTTCTTTAAAAGGTTAAGAAAACAACTTTGATTAATTATTGCACAATAATATTTTATTAAAATTATTTTTTTTGTAATAAACTACAAAAAACAATGTATTTTTTGTTAAAAACGGGCAAAAATCAAGCGTTTTTTTAAAAAAAGTAGATTTATGTTTTAATTTGTTGTATAATTAATTAACTTGATATTTATTTTAGTAAGGTTGTGAATATTATGCTTCCAACTAATTTATTAAACACAGATTTATACTCAATTGTAAGTGCTTTTGATTTGTTTGAAGGCATGACAATCCCGTGTGAGATTTTTTATAAACAAAATAGTGATTTAAAGCTTGCGCTGAAAAACACTACATTAAGTAAAATATCGATAATTAATCTTCAAAAGCTTGAAATGTCGTACGGTAGTTTATATGTAAGAAATTGTTATTTTGAAGTAATTGATAATGAAATTAAAAAGGAAAAAGACCGTAAGAATCTTGTAGCATTTTTGAATATTTATAGTAATATCAAGACTTTTGCGAGTAAAGTTATTGATAATACATTACAGACAAAAAGTATCAATAAGGCAAATACTGATATTGTTTCTTTCAATATAAAAAATACAATTGTTACATTTAGCGACAGCCATATACTTAAAGCTGTCAACGAGAAGCCTGCCGATTATTATTATTTATATAACCACAGCATTCACGTTGCAATGCTAAACGGGCTTATGGGCAAATGGCTCAAATATTCTGATGAACAAATCAGTAAGCTTGTAAGAATAGGCTTTTTGCATGATATAGGAAAAACAAGGATACCAGAGCAAATTCTAAATAAGCCGGGACCGCTGACTGATTATGAATTCCAGATAATTAAAACTCATCCGGTGCATTCATATGAAATGCTTATTGAGTGTGGCGAGAAGGATACAGAAATTCTTGAGGCTGTTCGCGGACATCACGAAAAAACAAATGGAACAGGTTATCCAGACAGACTGCCTTACGAAAAAATGTCAGAATATTCCAGAATAACAACAATTTCTGATATTTATGACGCTATGATTTCAAAGAGGGTTTACAAATCAAGCAATTCACCTTTTGAGGTTCTTGATGAGTTTTCACGAGGTAAGTTTTCTAATCTTGACCCTCATCTGATTGATGTTTTTCTGCAAAGAATGCCAGGTGAGCTTATCGGGAAAAGAATTCTTCTTTCAGACGGCAGGGTAGGAACAGTTGTGTTCGTTAACCCAAGGGAATATTTATATCCAATTGTCAATATTGATGACAATATCATCAAGACCAATGAAAAACTCAGGTGCTTGTCATTTTTTGATTAGGAATTATTAACTGCTTTATGGAAAGGGCAACAGATGAAAAAGGTAATTTTAAATTCAAATATAGTTTCTGTTAAAACCTTATTAGTATTTTTAGTTGCGTGTTTAACGTCATTCTTATACAAAAAGGCAGGTAGAAAAAACAAGTTTTTTAAAGCTGTCCCCAAAGCGTATAAATTTTGGGATGGCATTATAGAAAATATGATAACAAAAAGTTATTATAAAGAAGTAAAAAATTCAAAGATAAATAGTGCTGTTTCAAATAAAGATATTGTGATTGAAGATGCAATTATCATCGATATAACATAAAAAAGCTGTTGTTTTTCTACAACAGCTTTTTTATGGGATTTTTTATTGCATTGCCTTATAGTTTGAAAACCCAGCACTGAGCTCAATATCATCAATCTGCAATTCCAAAAGACTTCCTGACTTTTCATCAAAAGTGAATTTATATGAGTTTCCATTAGCTTTGCCTTTTGCAAAAACCCTATCCTCACTCTTTGTGAACTGAACATCATTACCAAAAGCTACATTGTCAAGGGTAGTGGTTAAATTTGTAACAATTGCTTTAAAAGGGATATTCTCAACAGGCATATCAAATGACAACCCTTTGTATGAAATCTTAATATTCTCATTTTCATATGTTGCAGTCATTCCATTCATGTTTTCAGGCTTTGTAAAAGCTATATCCCAAACTCCGTTACCTAACCTGTTTAAGGATACAGTAGCTGAATATTCACCGATTGTAACATCGGCATCAATTGTATAAAGGTTATTCAATTTTACAGGCTCTGCCTTTTTTTCACATCCCGTAATAGTAAATATGAACAACAACGAACATAAAATGCAAAGGGTTTTCTTCATAATAAAGCCTCCATCTTTTATTAGACAGAGGCTTTGAAGATACCTCTATCCGTCTGTTTCATTAAACACAAGAGGCAGTTCGCTGATTAAATCCGATGGCAGCATACCTTGCATAGAAAGCTTTTGTGCAACGTTGTCAGCCGCTTTTGAGTGAAGAAAAACTCCTGCACAGCAAGCATTTTCAGGCGAAAGCCCCTGTGCCGAAAAAGATGCAATCATTCCTGCAAGAACGTCACCGCTGCCACCACGGCTAAGCCCTGCATTGCCACCGGAGCAGACGAAAAGCCTGCCATCAGGTGTTGCAATAACAGTACCTGAGCCTTTTGAAACAACGGTCACGCCATACTTTTTAGCAAATTCAGATGACAATTCAACACGTCTGTTCAAAACATCAGAAACTGTGGTTGAACAAAGCCGTGAAAGCTCCCCCGGGTGAGGTGTAACAATAATATCAGCCCTTGTGTTTCTTATAATATCTATGCGGTCAAGTATAGCATTTATTCCATCTGCATCAAGTATAATCGGACAATTTATAGTTTGAATCAATTGTGCAACAAG
>QKDG01000058.1 GCA_003246805.1 Clostridia bacterium
GAATGTAAAATATATTATATAACAGATGAAATTTCATCAAAATTATCAGACACAAAATCCCCACAAGGAATATATGCAATTTCTAAAAAGCTTGACAAAATCAATATCGCTGATAAAATATTAACTAATGGAAAATTCATAATACTAAATAATTTGCAGGACCCAGGCAATATCGGCACAATAATCAGAACAGCTGACGCTGTTGGAATAAACGGAATATTTCTCACTGATGATTGCTGTGATATTTATAATCCTAAGCTTGTTCGTTCAACAATGGGGTCATTATTCAGATTAAAAATCGTTCATGATGTTGCCATTGAAGAGGTTTTTAAGCTTTTAAGGCTCAATAATATCAAATCCTATGCGGCAGTAATCGACAATAATGCGGTATCTTTGACAGAGTGTGATTTTTCTCCCCCTTGTGCTGTAATTATCGGAAATGAGGGGAACGGCCTGCCACAGAAGATATCTGATTTATGTGACGAAAAACTTACTATTAAAATGCAGGGGAACATTAATTCAATGAATGCAGCAATGGCAGCAGGAATAATAATGTGGGAAATGCTGAAATAGCAGGGAGGTAAATAGTTTTGGACACCTTGAAGTACTGGGTCTGGTTGGCGTTGGCTTTTGGTGCCGCCAATCATCGGGTATGGGAACTGACAATTGAATTTGAAAATGTTGAATCTGCTTACAAAGCATTAAAAACCAACAATTTAAAAGGCGTGACAGAAAAGGAAAAACAATCGATTAAAACAACACATATTGAACAGGCAGAAAAAATCATTGAATATTGTAATAATAATCAAATCTCAATAATTTCGTATGAGGATGAAAGCTATCCTGCACGACTGCGTGAGATTTATAATCCGCCTGTTGTGCTTTATTGCTATGGTGATTTAAGTTTTGTTGATAATAGTATCGCTCTTGGTGTTGTTGGCGCAAGGGAGCCATCAGACTACGGAGTAAATGTTGCCGAGAATATTTGTAGCGAGCTTGCAAGGGTAGGCACAGTGCTGGTAAGTGGCTTTGCTTATGGTATTGATTCCATAGCGCATAAATGTGCCTTGGTTAATCACAGCAAAACGATTGCCGTATTGGCTGGCGGGGTTGATTATGATTATCCTGTTGAGAACGCAAAGCTCAAAAAAATTCTTGCAAAAAATGGTGCTGTCATCAGCGAATATCCACCGGGAACAAAGCCGTTTTTTGAGTTTTTCAGGCAACGGAACAGGCTGATTTCTGCTTTGAGCCTTGGTGTTCTTATTATCGAAGCTTCTTCAAAAAGTGGTTCTTTAAACACTGCAAGCCATGCATTGCAGCAGGGGAAGGATATTTTTTGTATTCCACCACATGATATATTTGATGAAAAATATTCTGGTGTAATAAGCCTTTTAAGGGATGGTGCAATACCGGTATTCAGCCATCTTGATATTCTTTATGAGTATTATGATAACTATTCCCATAAGCTAAAAGAGAACAAGATGTTTGAGAATTATCTTATAACCCCCTCAAATAAAAGTGAGCAAAAGCAAGACATATTTAATAAAGATGATTTCACAAAAAGCATTATTAAAGAAAAAGCTGAGAAAAACACAAAGCCTGATGCTCATCAAAAAACTCATAATGATTATTCACATCTGAGTGAAGTTCAAAGTAAAATAATTGAGCTTTTAAAAGATAAAACACTACTTGTAGATGATATCATTTGTGAATTACAGCTTGATGTTTCGGTTGTTCTTATGGAGCTTACCGAACTTGAGCTTAATGGCTTGATCAAATCACTTGCAGGCAAAAGATATAGCCTTTAAATAAATTATGCATAAGAATGGAGATACTATGTCGAACTTAGTTATAGTTGAGTCGCCCGCAAAGGCGAAAACAATAAAAAAGTATTTAGGTGAAAATTTCGAAGTTATTGCTTCAATGGGGCATATTCGTGACCTTCCAAAATCAAAGATAGGTGTTGATATTGAGAATGATTTTGCGCCTAAATATATGAATATAAAAGGCAAGGAAGATTTAATAAAAAAGCTTAAAAAGGAAGCTAAGGGTAGCGAAAAAGTTTTTCTTGCAACTGACCCTGACCGTGAGGGTGAAGCTATCTCATGGCATTTGGCACAGCTGCTGGATTTGGACTTGACTTCAAAAAACAGGATTACTTTTAATGAGATAACTAAAACAGGAATTAAGTCGGGTATGGATAATCCGCGCGAAATCGACTTGAATCTGGTAAATGCACAGCAGGCGAGGAGAATTCTTGACAGAATCGTAGGCTATAAGCTAAGCCCTTTCCTATGGAAAAAGGTAAGACGTGGCTTGTCAGCAGGGCGAGTGCAGTCTGTTGCTGTGAGAATAATTGTTGACAGGGAAAAGGAGATAAACAGCTTTGTAAGCGAGGAATACTGGTCAATTGACGCAAAGCTGACGGCACCATCAAGCAGAAAAGCATTTGATGCAAAGCTAAGCGGCAAAAATGGCAAAAAAATTGAAATTTCGTCAAAAGAACAAGCAGATGAGATTTTAAAGGCAGTAGAAAATGCAATCTTTAAAGTTGCAGGCGTTAAAAAGCGTGTAACAAAAAAATCACCAGCGGCACCATTTACAACTTCAACATTGCAGCAGGAGGCTTCAAAAAAGCTTGGATTCCAGGCAAAGAGGACAATGAAGGCAGCACAGGAGCTTTATGAGGGTATTGATGTTGCTGGAATGGGCGCAGTTGGTCTTATAACATATATGAGAACCGATTCTCTTCGTGTATCTGAGGAGGCAAGGGTAGCAGCATATAATTATATAAAATCAGCCTATGGCGAGCAGTATATTCCTGAAAATGTAAGGATGTTCAAATCAAAAAACAACGCTCAGGATGCTCACGAGGCGATAAGGCCAAGTATGCCGGAGCTTACTCCCGATAGAGTTAAATCCAGCTTATCCTCTGACCAGTTCAAGCTGTATAGCCTTATATGGAAGCGATTTATAGCGAGCCAGATGGCAAATGCTTTGCTTGATACGGTTTCTGTTGATATAGCTGCGGATGCCTATAACTTCAAAGCGTCAGGATATTCTGTAAAATTTGATGGATATACGACTGTTTATGAAGAAACCAAGGATGAAAATGATGAGAGTGCAAACGTTCTGCCTGAGATTAATAAGGACGATATTCTCAAAATAAAAACAATTGCTGGCAATCAGCATTTTACTCAGCCACCTGCAAGATATACCGAAGCATCTCTTATCAAGGCACTTGAAGAAAACGGAATCGGCAGGCCAAGCACATACGCACCAACAATCACAACAATCCTGGCAAGAAGCTATGTTGAAAGGGATGTAAAGCAGTTAAAGCCTACGGCATTGGGTGAGGTTATCACTGATTTGCTCAGCGAGCATTTTTATAGAATTGTTGACACTAAGTTTACTGCCGAGATGGAAACTAATCTTGACGGTGTTGAAGTTGGTGAAAAGGGATGGGTTGATACATTAAAGGATTTTTATTCTAATTTTGCGGTTTCTTTAACCAAGGCAGAGGAAGCGTTGGAAGGAAAGCGTGTTAAAGTTCCAGACGAAGAAACAGACATTGTTTGCGAAAAATGTGGCAGAAACATGGTAATAAAAATTGGAAAGTTTGGTAAGTTTTTAGCCTGCCCTGGTTTCCCTGAATGCACAAACACAAAGAAGATTGTTCAGGAAACAGGCGGTAATTGCCCGTTTTGTGGCAAAAAGGTATTGCAGAAAAAATCAAAAAAAGGCAAGAAGTATTTTGGCTGCGAGAATAATCCTAATTGTAGCTTTATGACATGGGATACACCAGTGCCGGACAAATGCCCTAAATGTGGTTCAACATTATTCCAGAAGGGCGGGAAATCAGGAAAATTAATATGCCACAAAAATGGATGTGGCTTTGAGAAAGAGTTAAGTAAAAATGAAGGTTAAGGTAATAGGTGCAGGGCTTGCCGGCTGTGAAGCAGCATGGCAGCTTGCTAACAATGATATAGAAGTCGAGCTTTATGAAATGAAGCCCGTAAAATTTTCCCCCGCACATTCTTATAAAGGATTTGCGGAGCTTGTGTGTTCAAATTCCTTAAAGGCAGCGAGAATTGATTCTGCCGCTGGAATGCTGAAAGAGGAAATGCGCAGGCTTGGCTCTCTGACAATTGAATGTGCAGAAGAAACAGCTGTTTCAGCAGGTGGTGCTTTGGCTGTTGACAGGGAAAAATTCTCTGACCTTGTTACAGAACGTATAAAAAAACATCAAAATATAAAAATTTTTACAGAAGAAATAACCAAAATTCCCGATAAATATGTTATAATAGCAACAGGGCCGTTGACTTCTGGCGAATTTGCGAAAAGCATAGCAGAAAAATGTGGTAACTACCTTAGCTTTTTTGATGCGGCAGCCCCTATCGTAACCTATGAAAGCCTTGATAAAGAGCTTGTTTTTTATGCTTCACGCTACGGTAAGGGAGAGGCTGATTATATTAACTGCCCCATGAACAAGGAAGAATATCAGCGGTTTTATAACGAACTTATTAATGCTGAGGTTGCTCCGTTAAAAGAATTTGAGAAAGAGCATTTCAAGGTTTACGAGGGATGTATGCCGGTTGAGGTTCTGGCAAAGCGTGGTGAGGATACAATGCGTTTTGGCCCATTAAAGCCCGTCGGGTTGACTGACCCACGAACAGGAAAGCGACCTTATGCGGTTGTTCAGCTGAGAAAAGAGAATAACGAGGGCACCCTGTACAATCTTGTAGGGTTTCAGACCAACTTAAAATTTGGCGAGCAAAAGCGTGTTTTTTCACTGATAGCAGGGCTTGAAAACGCTGAATTTGTGCGTTATGGCGTAATGCACAGGAATACCTTTATTGATAGCCCAAGGCTTTTGAATGAGCATTTTTGCATGAAGAGCGACAGCAATATTTATTTTGCCGGGCAGATTACAGGGGTTGAGGGATACATTGAATCAGCAGCAAGCGGAATTGTTGCCGGGCTTAATCTTTCAAGAAAAATCAATGGTGTTGATGAAATTTCATACCCCAGAGAAACAATGACAGGCTCACTTTCTAAATACATCAGTGATGATAGTGTTGTAAATTTTCAGCCGATGGGCAGCAATATGGGAATTCTACCGGATTTACCTGAAAAAATCAGGGATAAAAAACTTAAATATCAGGCCCTTGCAGAACGTGGCTTGAATGAACTAAATAAATTATTAGCAGAAATGAGGATATAAAAATGAAGATTATTGTTGATGCTTTTGGTGGCGACAATGCACCGCTCGAAGTTTTAAAAGGCAGTGCAATGGCTGTTGAAAAGCTTGGAGTTGAGGTTGTACTGGCAGGAGATGAGAATATAATTATCCAAACTGCAAAGGATAACAGTATTTCTCTTGACGGTATTTCAATTAAACACGCAACCCAGTTTATAGCGGTTTGCGAAGAGCCAACAATGATTTTGAAGGAAAAATCTGATTGCTCAATGGCTGTTGGTATGAAAATGCTTGTCGATGATGAAGGCGATGCATTTGTTAGTGCTGGTAGCACAGGTGCACTTGTTGTCGGCTCAACCTTTATTGTAAAACGCTTAAAGGGCATAAAAAGAGCGGCGCTTGCTACCATTTTGCCAACACAAAAAGACCCTACCATGCTGTTGGATGTAGGTGCAAACTCAGATTGTCGCCCTGAAATGCTAACTCAATTCGGAATAATGGGCTCTTGTTATATGAATAAAATTATGGGGATAGAAAAACCTACCGTCGGGCTGCTAAACATAGGCTCAGAAAAATCAAAGGGGCGTGCCCTTGAGCTTGAAACCTATGAGCAGCTTGAAAAAGCCCCCGTAAATTTTATCGGTAATGTAGAGGCAAGAGAAATACCAAAGGGCGAGTGCAATGTTATAGTTGCTGATGGCTTTACTGGGAATGTTGCATTGAAGTTATATGAGGGAATGGGTTCGTTTTTTTCAAAAACTTTAAAAGGAATGCTGCTTGACGGCATAGCTTCAAAAATAGCAGCAGTTTTATTACTTAAAAAGGTTAAAGCGTTCCGCAAAAAAATGGATTATTCAGAGCATGGGGGAGCACCCTTGCTTGGTACATCAAAGCCTGTAATAAAAGCCCACGGAAGCTCGGACGCAAAGGCATTTTATAATGCTATTCGGCAGGCAGATAATTTTGTGAAATCACAGGTAATCGGTGAAATTTCAAAGTCATTGTCAGCTATAAGCGTTAAAGAATAATAAGCAACGGAAGGTATTAAAATGAAAGAATTTCAAGGAATTATTAAATATACATTTAATAACGACAGGCTGTTGTACGAAGCTTTGTCGCATTCTTCCTTTGCAAATGAGAATAAGAAAACCCGAAACAGTAACGAAAGGCTTGAATTCCTTGGGGATTCGGTTCTTTCTATTGTCGTATCAGAATATCTTTTTGAAAATTATAAGAATATGCCTGAGGGAGAGCTTACAAGAATCAGAGCATCACTTGTATGTGAAAAATCCTTGCACTGCTTTGCACAAGAAATTAATCTTGGTGATTTTATAATGCTTGGCAGGGGGGAAGAGCATACCGGTGGCAGAGAACGC
>QKDG01000141.1 GCA_003246805.1 Clostridia bacterium
CTGAGCGAACCATAACAGGTTCGCTTTTATTATTTCTCACCCTTGTTTTCGATAATCTTTTTGTATTTGTTTAAAATCTCTTCATTTAGTGTGCATTTTTCTATGTAATCATCGGATGAAATCTTGGGTATTCCTAAGTTCATCAGCTTTTCATCAAGGCTTACTAAAAAATCCTCAGGTGAGTTGCCGGATGATATTGTGCCATTAATATTATAGCTGACTAAATTATCAAAATGAACAATGTAATAAAAATCACCCTCATGATTAGCCCATTTATCCTTGCCTACAAATCCGGTTTCAACATACTTGACATCTTCAAGGCTGTATTCGGTTTTTAATATACCAGGGATAGTATAGTCGATAAATTTATCCTCTTTAACAACAAAAACCCAGGATATCAAGCAATATAGAATAACTAAAAAAATAATTAAAGAAGCAACCCAGTGCCTAATTATTTTCTTAAAAAGCTTATTAATACGCTCTTGCATTGAGCTCAAAACAAGCATAGGAACAAATATAGAAAATAAAGGCGTTAACTTGAAGATTAATTTTAGTTGAATTTTTGAAATTAAAAATCCCGGCTCAAAATTTAAAAAGACGAAACCTTGAATTAAAGCAATACCAATAATTAAAACAAACAAACTTGCCAAAAAAATAGGTATTGAAAGCAAAGGATAAAGAACACTTTTTAAAATCCCTCGTTTTATATCTGATATTTCTGGGGGTGTCGTCTTTTCTGTCATTTAAAAATACTCCTTTACATATTTTCAAGTGATAATGTCGCAATGGCATTTAAATCAGAGGTGGCACTTTTCCCTGCAAGAAAATCGTAATAGCCCTGGCACCCAATCATAGCGGCATTGTCACCACAAAGTGAAACTGGGGGGATATAAAGCTCTTTATTCTCACTTTTGCAGGCATCTTCCATAGCCTGTCGCAATCCGCTGTTGGCACTGACACCGCCTGCAAGGGCAATTTTGCTATACCCTAACATATTTGCGGCAGAAATTGTTTTTGATACAAGTATATCGCAGACAGTCTTCTGGAATGAGGCGGCAAGGCCATTTTTATCAATTTCAATTCCCTTTTGCTCAGAGTTATGGACAATGTTTATAACAGCAGTTTTAAGCCCCGAAAAGCTAAAATCAAACTCGCTACCCGTAACTTTTGGAGATGGTAAATTATAAGATAAATTATATCCAATTTTTGATGCATTGTCAATATGCATTCCCCCGGGATAAGGGAAGCCAAGCACCCTCGCAACCTTGTCAAAGCATTCTCCGGCGGCATCATCACGTGTTCTGCCGATTACCTTGAACTTTGTGTATGACAAAACCTCAACGATATGGCTGTGCCCGCCACTTGCAACAAGGCAGAGATATGGTGGTTCAAGGGTAGGATGTGCTATATAGTTTGCGGCAATATGACCTGCTATGTGATGAACAGGAATTAAAGGCAGACCACTTGCAAGGGACAGCCCCTTTGCAAAATTAACCCCAACAAGTAATGCACCAATCAGCCCGGGTGCATAGGTTACCGCAATCGCATCAATTTTTTCAAGAGAGCAGTCACCCTCAGCAAGCGCCCTTTTAACTACATCGAGAATATTCTCACAATGTCGCCTTGACGCAATTTCAGGCACAACTCCACCAAATTGCTTGTGCTCAGCTATCTGCGAATGTATGATTGAGGATAGGACCGTTGTGCCATCCTCAACAACAGCTGCTGCTGTTTCATCACATGAGCTTTCTATCGCTAAAATCTTCACTTAAATACCTCTTTTTTGTATAATTATTCTAAACATTACTATTTGTAAAATATTTTGTCATCAAAACCGCATTTTCCATCGGCTTCTGATAAAAATTTTTCCTGTTCCCGACAATCTCAAAGCCACATTTTAAATAAAGCTTTTGTGCAGCCAGATTAGATTCCCTTACTTCAAGGCTGATAAAGTTTGCCTTATCTTTTAAATAGTCTTGAAGTGAAAAGATAAGTTTTTCACCTATTCCCAATCTTCTGTATTTGCTTGAAACAGCCACATTGTTTATATAAAACTCATCAAGCACAAGCCGCCCGTTAATATATCCGGCAACCTTATTTTCATAATGTGCCACTAAGAATACAGCAGTTTCAATAATAAGCTCCTTTTCAAAATCCTGCTTTGTCCAGGGTGTTGAAAAGCATTCATTTTCAATTGAATGAATAGCATCAATGTCAGAAAACTCCAATGGCTTTATAACAGGCTTATCCTTTTGCATCATACCAGCTTTCACCCTCGTTCACGTCAGCAGTCATAGGAACAGCCAAATGCACGGCATTCTCCATTTCTTTATGAAGAATTTTAGCTGCTTTTTCTTTATCAGAAATTGAGGCTTCAACAATAAGCTCATCGTGAACCTGCAAAATCAGCCTTGCATCAAGCTTTTCTTCTTTTAACTTATGATAAACCCTTACCATTGCTATTTTAATGATATCAGCAGCGGCGCCTTGTATAGGTGCATTCATTGCTGCACGTTTACCAAAAGCCTGCAAAATTTTATTTGATGAGGATAATTCCGGAATATATCTTCGCCTGCCAAAAATAGTAGTAACATAGCCGTCTTTGATTCCGTTATCAACAATATTTTTCATGAATTCCTCAACCTTGGGATAGTTGTTTAAATATTGCTTTATATATCTGTCAGCCTCAGAAACTGAAACTCCGATATCCTGGGATAAAGAGAAAGCACCAATGCCATAAATAATCCCAAAGTTTACTGCCTTGGCAGCACTTCTCATATCAGGGGTTACAAAATCTTCGGGCACGCCAAAAACCTGTGCTGCTGTTGTCGTGTGTATATCCTTGTTATTAAGAAAAGCATTTTGCATATTTTCGTCACCGCAGGCATGGGATAAAACTCTCAGTTCAATCTGGCTGTAATCAGCGTCTAAAAGTGTGTAGCCATTATCAGCTACGAAGAATTTACGCATATTCCTGCCTATTTCTTTTCTCACGGGGATATTCTGCATATTAGGCTCGGTTGAAGATATTCTGCCTGTTCTTGTTTCCGTCTGTTTAAAAACTGAATGCACACGCCCATCATCATATACAACCTTTAAAAGCCCCTCAACATAGGTTGAATTAAGCTTTGTCAGGGTCCGGTACTCAACAATCAAAGGAATTATAGGATGCTTATCCATTAACGCATCAAGAACATCAGCATTTGTTGAATAGCCTGTTTTAGTCTTCTTTTTTGCAGGCAGGTTTAATTCCTCAAACAAAACTACACCCAGCTGTTTTGGAGATGCTATATTGAATTCATGCCCGACAACGCTAAAAATCTTATTTTCAATTCGCTTAATGTCAGCAGTCAAAGACAAGCCAAAGTCCTTTACGCCCTCTGTATTTACCTTGACACCATGATATTCCATAGAGGCTAAAACCTCACAAAGTGGTTGCTCAATATCATATAAAAGTTGGTGCATATCGGTTGCTTCAATCTCATCCTTTAATCGCTCACACAAATTTGAGAGTGATGAAATATCAGCATATTCTGCCATATCCTTGCGATAATCAACCTTATAGGTGTTGCAAAGATTTTCAACAGTGTATTCGCTTGCCATTGAATTAAGAATATACCCAGCAAGGTCACAGCAAAAGGCAATGTGTTTGAGCTTGCTGCCATTTTCAAACGCAAGCCTGTACGCAGGCTTTGCATCAAAGGTTCTTTTTATGTTATCGGTATTTAAAAATGCAAGAATAATATCTATATCATGTGTATAAAAAACTGTATTGTTATAAAAAAGATTCAAACTTCCAGAGTCATATATAAAATCTACCACATCATTTGAATTGATTAAGCTTATAAAATCATTTTCAAGCGCTTTTACAGATAGCTTGGCTCGTGGCGCCTTCTGTTCAGCTGTCAGTTCGGTATTTTGTGGTGAATCTGATGTTGATGCAATGCGTTCTAACAGCTTGAACATTTCAAGCTCTGTTAAAAGCTCAGTCAGCTTGTCAGCATCCTTATCTTTTGTTTTATATTCGCAAGGGGACTGATTTATAGGAACATTAAGATTAATAGTCGCCAGGAATTTGCTCTGTATAGCATCATCATAGCCTTTTTCAAGCTTTGCTTTTACAGAATTAGTAAGGTCAGCATCAGCATATTTCTCAAAAACATTTTCTATGTTTGAAAACTCCTTTATAAGTGCAAAAGCTGTTTTCTCGCCTATTCCTGCCACTCCTGAAATATTATCTGATGAATCCCCCATCAGAGATTTAACCTCAATCAGCTGTAAAGGCTCAACCCCGTACACCTCCATTATTTTTTCGGGGGTGTAAACAATAGTCTCCTTTGTGGTAGCAAGCCTTACGGTAACCTTATCATTTACAAGTTGCAGGCTGTCTCTGTCACCAGTAAGAATAACAGCCTCATCGTTATTCTGAGAATATATTCTTGAAAGTGTGCCGAGAATATCATCGGCCTCAAACCCCTCAACTTCAAGGACGGTTACACCCAAAGCTTTAAGAATTTCTTTAATTACAGGCATTTGCGAAGCAAGCTCGGGTGGCATGCCTTTTCTGGTGGCTTTATAGCTCGCAACCTCCCTGTGCCTGAAAGTAGGCGCTTTTAAATCAAAAGCAACAGCAACACAATCTGGTTTAACTATATCATATTCCTTTAAATATATGTTCATAAACCCTGTTATTGCATTAGTAAAAAAGCCTTTTGAATTTGAAAGCATTTTTATCCCGTAAAAAGCACGGTTCATAATGCTGTTTCCGTCAATTGCAAGAAGTTTCATATAATACTCCTTTGTTTTATAATTTGTTATCATCATTTTCGCGGGGGGGCTTTGCGATCGCCCCCCAACCCCTTCGCCATAAAAACTATAAATTTTCGTGTGAACATAAATTGTCAATAGAGCTTGCTTATAAGTATAAAATTCTTAATAACCATAAAAGCAATAAATCGCTGGGGCTTTGCGGTCGCCCCCCAATCCCTTGGTCATAAAAGCATAGAAGATTAGCACTGTTAAAAATGTAATATAAAATTATTATATCATATTTTAAGCCAAAACCCTATATTTTTGAGAAATTTTATGGTAAAATACTTTTTAAATACTTGATTAGGAGCTTTATGGATACTATAAAAATAGGAAATGTAGAAATAGAAAAAACTGCTTGTCTTGCACCGATGGCTTCGGTAGCGGACAGGGCATACAGAACACTATGCAAGGAATATAACGCAAGCTATCTGATAAGCGAGATGATTTCGGCACAGGGACTGTGCTATAACGATAAAAAAACAAAGGAGCTTTGCACAGTTACTGAGTATGAACGCCCGATGGCATTACAGCTTTTTGGTGACAATCCGGAGTATTTAAAGCGTGCAGTTTCTATTTTAGAAGAATATTCACCTTGTATTATTGACATAAACATGGGTTGCCCAGTGCCCAAAATAGCAGGAAACGGCAGCGGAAGCGCATTAATGAAAACACCAAAGCTTGCCGCACAGATTATAAAAGAGGTTGTGAGCGTTGCAAAAGCTCCTGTTACAGCAAAAATACGTTCCGGCTGGGATGATAGCAGTATAAATGCAGTCGAATTTGCTAAAATTCTTGAATATTCGGGTGTTTCAGCAATAGCTGTTCATTCAAGAACACGACAGCAGATGTATTCTGGCAAGGCTGACTGGGATATAATAAAAAAAGTCAAGAATTCTGTCAGTGTTCCTGTGATAGGAAACGGTGATGTTTGTTCTGTTGAGGATTGTGTAAGAATGTATGAGCATACAGGGTGCGACCTTGTTATGATAGGCAGGGCAAGCTATGGCAGGCCGTGGATTTTTGAGCAGATTTATCAGTATTATAAAACAGGTATAGTTCCGTCCGAGCCTGATTTTAACCAGCGCATAGATGTTATGCTAAAACACGCAAAAATGATTATCGCAAACAAAGGGGAAGCGATAGGAATGAAAGAGGCACGCAAGCATGTTGCGTGGTATATAAAAGGCCTGCATAATGCAGCTTTTTATAGAAATTCCTGTGGAAAGCTGAATACCTTTACAGAGCTTTTGGAGCTTTCGTATAAAATAAAAAAAGAAATACAGGGGGAGTGCTGAAATGGTTATTAAGAAATTCGGGCATAATCTTGAGGTTGATATCCACGGAATGACAGTGATGGAGGCAAAAGCAGAGCTTGTTTCGCTATTGTCAAGATGTGACAGGGCAACCCACGAAATTGATGTAATTCACGGGTGCCATGGTGGGCAGGCACTGATGAATTTTGTGAGAAAAGATTTAAAGCATCCACGCATTGTCAAAAGAATGCTAACACTGAATAACGGCATGACCACATTGGTAATCAAACCATAACGGAGGAAATTTTGTGGCAGACTACACCTTTGAAAAATTAAGTGACACTATAAAAATTTGCATAAGTGAAGAACACAGGTTTGGCACCGATGCGTTTTTGCTTGCTGATTTTGCAGCACCGAGGAATAAAGACCTTGTGTGTGACCTTTGCACAGG
>QKDG01000004.1 GCA_003246805.1 Clostridia bacterium
TCGATTATTTTTACGTTATTTTATTATCTAATTGTTAAGTATATTTCTATTTGATAATTTTTTGTGAAAAAGTTATCATAAAAAAATAAGTATTTTATTGCATTGGTTCAAAACGATACCAATTTTACAAATATATCACTTTTGGTTAATAAAATAATCACAATTATAATATAAATTGCTATATAATAGAAATATAAACAAAATATAAATAGATATGTTTTTTAAACATGGAAGGATGTTAATATGTCACTTGGAAAAGTTTTGGTAGTTGACGACGACAGAAATATATGCGAGCTTTTAAGATTGTATCTCGAAAAGGAAGGATACAGTGTTATATTATCACATGACGGCGAAGAGGCGCTTGTTAAGTTCTCTGCCCTTAAGCCTAATGTAGTGTTGCTTGACATTATGCTGCCGGGGCTTGATGGCTGGCAAGTGTGCCGTGAGATAAGGAAAAAATCAAATGTTCCGATTATTATGATTACAGCAAAGTCAGAGACCTTTGACAAGGTTTTAGGGCTTGAGCTTGGTGCGGATGATTATGTGGTTAAGCCTTTTGATACAAAAGAAATTATTGCACGTATCAAGGCTATTTCACGCCGTGTGGGGCAGATAAATTCTGAGATTGAGGTTAAAGAGGTTAAGTATGAAAATCTTGTTGTAAATATGACGAGATATGAGCTTCGTGTTTCTGGCAAGGTTCTTGATACACCACCTAAGGAACTTGAGAAATCCAAACAGAGTTTATACACGTGACCAGCTTCTTGACGAGGTTTGGGGTTTTGAGTATTACGGCGATTCAAGGACTATCGATGTGCATGTAAAACGCTTACGCGAAAAGCTTGAGGGCGTTTCTGAAAAATGGGCGCTAAAAACAGTCTGGGGAGTCGGCTACAAATTTGAGGTTGAGGAAGAATAATGTACAAAAGTATTTTCAGAAAGTACTTTTTAACGATGTCAGCAGTTATTATCATAAGCATATTCAGCTTATGGGTAATATTACTGCTGATTTCTTCTGAAATAATGAATAATTATGCAAAAAATGCTATGTCAGAGCAGTTTTCCCTTATATCATCTGAAACCAGACAAGATGCTTTGTTAAGGAAAGACTTTCGTAGAATTCAGGACAGGTATGAAAATAATTGCAGCAATGATTACTTTGAGATTATTCTTCTCGACGAAAAAGGGCGTATCCTGATAAACACCCATAGCTTGGAAGAAGATAAAATCAACATAAAAGCCTTGAATAACGTAGGGGAAGAGCCGAATTTTTTTAAATCTACCCTTTACGGTTACTATAATGTTTCGCATTACATTATGTCAAAAAGAATACATATAGATAATAGTGACTATTATCTGCTGCTTACTAGTCTTCAGGAGTATAGCTGGACTAGCAGTGAACATATTATAAGGGTTTTGACTGTATTTATTTCAGTTATTCTTGTTGTGATACTGATTGTTGCTTATCTTTCTGCTAAAAAGGCTATTCGCCCTGTTCATGAAATCTGCGAGATATCTAAGGAATATTCAAAGGGTGACTTCTCAAAGCGTATTGATGTTGGCAAAAACAAGCAGCTTGGTAGCATTGCGCTTGCTCTGAATGAAATGGCGGAGACTTTATCAAATCTTGAAAGCATGAGGAGCAGTTTTATAACGAATGTATCACATGAGTTTAAAACCCCGATTACTTCTATCGGTGGTTTTGTTGACGGAATTCTTGACGGAACAATCCCGCATCACAGGAAACCAAAAGGCTTACAAGGCTTGTTACATCAATGATGAATATGGCAAAGATAGAAAGCCACAACATCCGTCTTAATATGCAAAGGTTCAATCTGATAAGCCTGACAGTTAAATGCCTGTGCACCTTTGAAGAGCAGGTTAAGAATAAGAACATTGAGGTTGTAGGACTTGAAAATTTAAGAGCAAGGGCGTATGCTGACTTTGACCTTATTTATCAGGTTGTGTATAATTTGATTGAGAATGCAATAAAATTTACAGAAGAGGGCGGATATATCAGCTTTAATATAAAAAACACCCCGACGGAAACATATTTTTCTATCAGAAACAGCGGGGCAGGTATAAGCGAAGAGGATATTCAGCTTATTTTCGACAAGTTTTATAAAACAGATAAATCAAGAAGCCAGGATAACTCAGGCGTGGGGCTTGGGCTGTATCTTTCAAGCCTGATAATCGGCCTGCACAATGGGAAAATCAAGGTCAACAGTGTTATTGACGATTATACGGAATTTTATTTTTCTATACCTTACAAAAAAAATCAGGAAAAGGGGAGTTAACGTGGATTCTGAGAACAATAATTATAATAGAAGATGAAAACTCAGCACAAGTGAACATAGCTCAATTAAACCCAGCTGAAGAATCAAAACAAAACTTTGTCAGCTATGTATGGGATGAGAATATCATCCCATATCAGAACTATGAATATAATACAAAAAAACAAAATAAGAGGTTGCCATTAATAGTTTTTATTGTTCTGATTTCTTTAATTGGAATTTGCCTGATGACTATATTTACATACCTTTATGGGAACGGTGATTATATAGATAATATTTTTTCGGACAAAGAAGTTGTAAATATTACTATTCCCATACAAGAAAAGCCGGATAAAGAAAACAGCTTTTATGATGATAAAACAGGGAAATATACGGCTGAGGGTATAGCAGAGAAAGTTTTGCCTTCTGTCGTGTCAATTGAAATATTTGAAAATGGAGTAGCTTTTACCCCGACAGGGCAGGGCTCCGGAATAATACTGACTGAAAATGGATACATTATCACAAATGCACATGTTATAGAAAATGCATCAAGAGCAATTAAAGTTGTTTTGAATAATGAAGAGGAATACGAGGCTAAGGTGATTGGCTCTGACCGTTATAAAAATATCAGCCAAAAATCTAACAGCTGCTGATATAGGCGACTCAGACGAGCTTAAAATAGGTGAAGATATAATAGCTCTCGGCAGTCCTGCCGGACTTTATGGTTCTTTAACAAAAGGTGTTGTTTCCGGACTTGACAGAATGGTAAGGACAGATGAGAGCAATATTGAAATGAATTGTATTCAGATAGATGCTGCTATCAACCCTGGGAATTCAGGCGGTGCTCTCGTTAATATGTACGGGCAGGTTGTCGGGATAAATTCCTCAAAGATAATATCAGAGTCCTATGATGGCATAGGCTTTGCAATTTCAATGAAGGCGGCAAAGCCAATTATTGAGCAGCTGATGGAAAACGGATATGTTAAGGACAGAGTGCGTGTGGGAATTGTTTATTTTCAGATTACTCCTGACACTGCAAAGATGAACAGCGCTGAGCCTGGCTTGTGCGTGGTTGAGATTGACCCTGAGTGTGATGTTGCAAATACCGAGCTTGAAATAAACGATATTATCACACACTTAAACGGATTTTCTGTTCTGACTGCTGATGATATTCAAAAGGCGCTTGAGGGCAAAAAGCCCGGGGATGTTATCACGGCAGAAGTCTTCCGGCTTGATATCTATGGCAATTCAACTACCTTTGAGATATCATTCAAGCTGATGGAAGATTTGAGTAGCGCGGTGGGGTAATTTATCAAAATAATGAACAATAATATTTACGATATCCGCACACTGCTATTGGAGGATTTATGACAAACGTTATTATAATAATTGTACTGATACTGTTATCTGCTTTTTTTTCAGCAAGTGAAATGGCTTTTTCTTCTGTAAACAGAATCAGGTTAAGGAACTTTTCAAACCAGGGGGACAAACGAGCAGATGTTGCACTTAAAATCGTCAATGATTTTGATAAGGCTCTAACAGCCATTCTTATAGGCAACAATATAGTAAACATTGCCTCAACCTCAATTGCCACTATTGTTTTCACACAAAAATTCGGTACTGCAAGCGTCGGCATATCTACACTTGTTATGACGTTTGTTGTATTGGTATTCGGTGAAATTCTGCCGAAATCACTTGCAAAGGAAAACGCTGAGTCATTTACTCTTGCTATTGCTAAAATAATGTCGGTACTGATTTTTGTTCTCACACCTATTATAAATCTTTTTATTGCACTAAAAAAAGGTGTAAGCAAATTGTTTGGCAAAAACAGCATTAACAACCCAAGTGTTACCGAGGAAGAGCTTAAATATATCATTGAGGAAATTGAGGATGAGGGAGTTCTTGAAGAACAGGAGAGCGACCTTGTCAGAAGTGCGCTTGAATTTGACGAAATCGCAATAAACGAAATTCTTATTCCTCGTGTCAATATTACAGGAATTGAAATATCAGAGGATACCGAAAAAATCAAAGAAATATTCCTGGCTGAAAGATATTCAAGGTTGCCGGTTTTTGACAAAACTATTGATAATATAATAGGAATAATTCATCAAAAGGACTTTTTTGAGCTTTATTTAAAAGGCGAAAAGGAAATAAAACAGATTGTGCAGGATGCTTTCTATATTTCTGAGCACAAAAAGATTTCTGAGGTATTGTCAGCAATGCAGCGCACAAAAACGCATATGGCAATTGTTCTTGACCAGTATGGAGGAACAGCCGGGCTTGTTACCCTTGAGGATATTATTGAGGAGCTTGTAGGCGAAATTTATGACGAAAATGATGAAGAGGAAAATGATTTTGAAGTTATTGGTGAGAGTTCCTATGAAATTTCAGGTGGATTAAGTATCAGTGATTTACAGGAATATCTTGAGCTTGATGAGGATATAATTGAAACAGAGTGTAATTCTGTTGGTGGCTGGGTAATGGAGCTAATGGAGCATATCCCTGAAAAAGGCGAAAAGGTTGAATGGGGGATATTTGCTATAACTGTTCTTGATGTTGAAGAGCAGAGAATCAGGCGGCTTCATTTAGAAATAAAGGATGAAAATCAGCAGGCTATACAGGAAGATTAGCATTTTTTTACTTGACACTTTTTGTGTTTTCTAATATAATATAAAATTGATAAGTTATAATTTTGTAAAATCAGCTATTTAATAATAGCTGATTTTTAAAATAATAAAATTCATTGAAAGGGAAGAATACAATATGTCGATTGCAAAAAAACGTATTTCAAAAGAAGGCTATAATAAACTTGAAAAAGAACTTGAATATCTGATTACCATAAAAAGAGCTGAAGTAGCAGAAAAATTGAAGGAGGCTCGTTCTTTTGGCGATTTGTCTGAAAATGCGGAATATGATGAAGCCAAGAACGAACAGGGTATTTTAGAAGCAAGAATTGCTGAGCTTGAAGCATATATTGCAAATGCTGAAATCGTAAACGACAATGATGTTTCTGTTGATGAAGTAGGAGTAGGCTCAAAAATTAAAATCAAGGATATCGAGTTTAATGAAATTGAAACACTACTGATTGTTGGTTCAACCGAATCTGACCCTGACAACGGCAAAATCTCAGAGGAATCACCTATCGGTAAAGCTGCGATTAAAAAGCGTGTCGGCGATATTATTGAGGTTGAAGCACCTATGGGAGTAATAAAATTTGAAATTCTGGAGATTTCAAAATAATAAGGAGTGTAAAAATGAGCTTGGAGGAACACAATCTTTCTTTGCCTGTTGAAGAAAACGAGCAGACAGAAGAGGATATTAACGTACTTAAAAAAGTAAGGATTGAAAAGTTTGAGGCTTTGAAAAATGATGGTAAAAATCCTTATGAAATAACAAAATTTGATGTTTCTGCATTGAATGCACAGCTGAGAGAAGCCTTTGAAAAGCGTGAAGCGGCTATTATTGCTGATGCCGCAGGTAACCAGGAGGCTATTGATGCAGGGCTTGAAGAAATAAAGGGTGAGACTGTTTCAATCGCCGGCAGAATAATGAGCTGGCGCGATATGGGCAAGGCAAACTTTATCGATGTCAGGGATACTTCTGACAGAATGCAGATTTATGTGAGAATGAACGATATTGGTGAAGAACTGTTCAGGGACTTTAAAACATGGGATATCGGCGATATTGTAGGCGTTGAGGGCTTTGTGTTTAGAACAAAAAAGGGCGAAATCTCAATACACGCAAAGTCAATAAAGCTGTTGTCAAAATCATTGCTGCCACTACCTGAAAAATGGCATGGGCTTAAAGATACTGAGGCACGTTACAGAAGAAGATATGTTGACCTTATAGTTAACCCTGATGTAAAGGATACCTTTGTAAAACGCAGTAAAATTATACGCGAAATAAGAAATTATCTTGATTCAAGGGGATTTTTAGAGGTTGAAACCCCTGTTTTGCAGGCAACCGCTGGTGGTGCCGCTGCAAGGCCGTTTTTGACACACCATAACGCACTTGACCTTGACATGCATGTTCGCATATCGCTTGAGCTTTATTTAAAAAGGCTTATTGTTGGCGGATTTGACAAGGTTTATGAAATTGGTCGTGTGTTCAGAAATGAGGGCATCTCTGTACGTCACAATCCTGAGTTTACCCTGCTTGAATTATATCAGGCTTATACTGATTTTGAGGGAATGATGAATCTTACAGAGGATTTAATCAGAAACACCGCTCTTAATGTTCTTGGAACAACACAGATAAAATACGGTGATATTGAGATTGACTTGTCAAAGCCTTTTGAAAGAATCACGATGATTGATGCTGTCAAGAAGTATTCAGGCGTTGATTTTAACGAGGTAGGCTCGTTAGAGGCTGCACGTTCACTTGCAAAAGAGCATCATATAGATTTTGAGGAACGACACAGCAAGGGTGATATTTTAAACCTTTTCTTTGAGGAATACTGTGAAAAGAATTTAGTTCAGCCAACATTTGTTACTGAACATCCAGTTGAGATCTCTCCCCTTGCAAAGAAGAAACCATCTGACCCTGCCTTTACCGAGAGATTTGAGCTTTTTGTAATCGGGCGTGAACACGCTAACGCTTTTTCTGAGCTTAATGACCCTATTGACCAGCGTGAACGCTTTGAGGCACAGATGAGGTTAAAGGCAATGGGTGACGAAGAAGCAAACGAGGTTGACGAGGATTTCCTTATGGCGCTTGAATACGGTATGGCTCCAACCGGCGGCCTTGGAATAGGTATTGACAGGCTTGTTATGCTGCTGACTGACAGCGCATCTATCAGAGATGTACTATTATTCCCTACGATGAAGCCAATACAATAGTATCATAATGACGTGCATGCACGTCATTTGTCACATCATAAGGAGAATTAGAATGAAGATAACAAAAGGGAAAATCTCAGATGATGAGTTTGAATATCAAAAACGTTTAGAGAAAGAAGAAAAGGAAAAAATCAGCCTTGAACTTTCGAAAAAGCGAAGGCAGGATGAAAAGCTTACAGCAGAAAAAGAAGCTGAAAGAAAAAAACTTGAACATGACAGAGTTGAGCTTTTGAAATTAAAACAGGGTGTATCTGACGGTAAACTGTTCGGAGAAGAAAATAAAAAGCACACCTATGAAAAACCAAAAGGAAAAGCTGCTATTGAAAACTTCTGGTATCTTAACAAAACATGGGTTATTTTGGCTTCTGCTTTGGTATTGATGATTATTATTATTGTTCAGCCGATGATATTTAAGGTTCAGCCTGACTTCAATGTTAACATTCTACCAATAGGGTATCATAGCAATACACAGGATGTTCAGAATCTGATTGAAAACTATATGACAGATATAAATGGAGATGGTAAAAAAACCGTTTCAGTTATATTTACAGCAGTGGCATATGAATATGAAGATGCACAGATGAATGTTGCTACGCAGACAAAGTTTATATCGGAAATAACAGCTGGGGATTCTGTTTTTGTTGTTTCTGACAGTAAGTCTGACGAAACATTGAATCCTCAGGAAATATTACAGGAAATGGATACACTATATCCTGATAATTCTGCCATAACAAAATACGGATTGAAGCTTGATACTGACAAAGTAAAACAGCTTCTCGGCTGGGAGGATATCCCGGAGGGTAGCTATCTTGGTGTAAAAAAACCAGAATATATCAAGGGATTAAATCAGCAAAAAGCACAGGCTTTATATGATGAAGCAATAAAGGTTTTTGATAAAATGGTAAACGACCTCACATAAAGAAAATGCCGCCAATTTTTTGGTGGCATTTTCTTTATTTTTGTTTACATTTTGTGTATAATAGAAATAGATAACTTAAAAGCAAATAAATTAAACGAAGGTGAAAGAAATGATAAACTATTCAACAGATAAAGAGAGGCAATATCACATCCAGGTAGCACCGGGAGAAGCAGGTAGATATGTGATTATGCCGGGTGACCCTAAAAGATGCAGGCTTATTGCCGAATATTTGGACAACCCTGTGCTTATCGCAGATAGCAGGGAGTATATAACATATACAGGCTTTTTAGAGGGAGAAAAAGTAAGCGTGACTTCAACCGGAATAGGTGGCCCATCTGCCGCTATCGCAATGGAGGAGCTTGTTAAGGTGGGCGCCGATACTTTTATCAGAATAGGCACGTGCGGCGGAATGAGCCTTGATGTTAAAAGCGGGGATGTTGTCATCGCAAGCGGTGCTATCCGTATGGATGGTACAAGCAAGGAGTATGTTCCTGTTGAATTCCCAGCTGTTGCTGATATTCAGGTTGTCAATTCCCTTATCAATTCAGCAAAGGGGCTAAATCAGCCCTATCACGTTGGCGTGGTGCAATGCAAGGATTCTTTTTATGGGCAGCATTCACCGGAAACCAAGCCGGCAGGCTATGAACTGATTAATAAATGGGAGGCATGGATACGTTGTGGCTGCCTTGCCTCAGAAATGGAGTCGGCTACGTTGTTTATTGTTGGCAGTTATCTGCGGGCAAGGGTTGGTTCGGTGTGCATTGTTATGGCAAATCAGGAGCGTGAAAAGGCAGGTCTTGAAAATCCGGTAGTGCACGATACCGATATGGCGATAAGGGTGGCTGTGGCGGCTGTAACTCGCCTTATAAAAGAAGATAAAGGAGAATGATTGATATGAGTATCCCTACACCTCATAATTCTGCAAACAAAAATGAAATTGCAAAAACAGTTTTAATGCCGGGTGACCCTTTGCGAGCAAAGTTTATTGCAGAGAATTATCTTGAAAACGCACGATGCTTTTCAACCGTCAGGAATATGCTTGGTTATACTGGCACCTTTAACGGCAAGGAAATCTCAGTAATGGGCAGCGGTATGGGTATTCCGTCAATCGGTATATATTCCTATGAGCTTTTTAATTTTTATGATGTTGACAGTATTATACGCGTAGGCTCTG
>QKDG01000086.1 GCA_003246805.1 Clostridia bacterium
ACAGCGTGAAATTGAAAAAATCCTGTATACGTTGACTTCATGCATAGATGATTTTAAAAAGGAAATAAAGCTGAATATTGAGGCAATTGAAACGCTTGATTTTATTTTTGCAAAAGGTAAGCTAAGCAGTGCTATGAAAGCGGTTGAAGCTAAAACAAATACAAAAGGCTTTATAAAAATTACAGGCGGAAAGCACCCTCTTCTGAAACAGTCCGAATGTGTGCCTCTTGATTTTGAGCTTGGGAATGGGATTAAGGGAATTATTATTACAGGACCAAACACAGGCGGAAAAACTGTCGCTTTAAAGACGGTCGGATTATTTACAATGATGGCGCAGTGCGGACTTCATGTGCCATGTATTGAAGCGGATTTGTGCATGACAGGGAATATTCTTTGTGATATTGGTGACGGGCAAAGTATATCAGAAAATTTGTCGACTTTTTCGTCGCATATAAAAAACATTATCGAAATTCTGAACAAAACGAATGATGAGTCACTTGTTCTGCTTGATGAGCTTGGCTCTGGGACGGATCCTGCTGAAGGAATGGGAATTGCTGTTTCAATTTTAGAGGAGCTTAAAAACAGAGGCTGTCTCTTTGTTGCGACAACACATTATCCTGAGGTTAAGGAATATGCTGAAAAAACAGAGGGACTTATGAATGCAAGAATGACATTTGACCGTGAAACGCTGGCGCCTCTGTATCAGCTTAAAATCGGCGAGGCAGGGGAAAGCTGTGCGTTATATATCGCAAAGCGTCTTGGGTTCCCGCAGAATATGCTGAAAAGAGCATACGATGAAGCTTACAAAAAGCATAATTTGGTAAGCAAGGCTGATATAAATGCGGATTTTCTTGAGGATTATTCTTATGAAATCAAAGATACACAAATATCGCAAAATAGGATTGTTAGACAGACGGAGCAGAAAAAATCAATACAAAGTCATGCTGAAAAATTTTCAATAGGTGACAGTGTTATTGTTTATCCTGAAAAAAAGCTGGGGATAATATGCCAGACGTCAAACGCTAAGGGTGAGCTTGGTGTAATGATTCAAAAAAATAAAAAACTGATTAACCACAAGCGGATAAAGCTTAAAACGCCAGCCTCAGAGCTTTATCCACCTGATTATGATTTTTCGGTAATTTTTGATACTGTAGAAAACAGAAAAGCAAGGCATAAGCTTGATAAGGGGCATCATTCTGGTGTAGTTGTCCATATTGAGGATGAGCTGAAATAAAGTGTAATAATAAAACAGTAGTGCTTTTACAAGGAACTGGTCAGCTTGTAGCAAAAGTCCTTTTCTACAATTTTATTATAAATTTAAGCACGTATTTGCGGGGGATTTGCGGTAGCCCCCACACCCTTCGCATAAAAAATCATAGTTTTTCGACACTCTGAAAGCTACAATCATTTATTGTTGCAGCTTGTTGCTTAAAAAAATTAGCAGCCTTTAAGGCTGCTAAAAATTTATTATTATCTTGAAGCCAACAAGGCTTTTATTTTTGCATGTGGGTCAATAATATTGCTTATTGAAATATTGTGGTTGAGTGCTGCTATAAAATATGCAATATATTTTGACATATCAACCTCATGGAACCATTCCCGTGACTTTAACGCATCAGTTCGGTAGGTAAGGTTAGTGCCGAAAACACCGTCAATAATACCATCTTTATAAGCCTTGTCAAAGGTATCAAGGCCGTTTGTGAAAATTGCATAGGTAGCATAAGAGAATATTCTTCTTGCTTTTCTCTTTTTAAGCTCATAGGCAATATCAAGCATAGATTCGCCAGATGAAATAATGTCATCAGCTATGAACACATCTTTATTTTCTACGCTGTTGCCAAGATATTCATGGGCAACAATAGGGTTTCTACCATTAACAATTACTGAATAATCACGTCGTTTATAGAACATTCCAAGGTCAACCCCAAGAACAGAAGCATAATACATGTTTCTGCTGATAGCACCTTCGTCAGGGCTTACAATCATAAAGTTGTTTTTGTCAAGTCTTAAATCTTTGAGGTTTGAAAGCATTGCCTTTAAAACCTGGTAGGAAGGCATGATATTGTCGAATCCCATTAAAGGAATAGCGTTCTGAACACGAGGGTCATGTGCATCAAAGGTTACAATGTTTGAAACGCCTGAATTCATAAGCTCCTGCAAAGCAACAGCACAATCAAGAGATTCACGATAATTTCTTCTGTGCTGACGCCCACCATACAGCAGTGGCATAATAACATTTATTCTGCTTGCTTTTCCCCCTGCAGCCTGAATAATTCTTTTCAAATCCTGATAGTGGTCATCGGGTGACATCGCATTTTCATTGTCAAAAAGCTTATACTTGCAGTTGTAGTTACCAACATCACAAAGAATGAACAAATCATCACCACGGATTGTTTGCTTGATTAAAGCTTTGCTGTCGCCTGATGAAAAACGGGGACAATCAGTCTCAATCATAAAAGAGCTGTTGCTATAACCACTTTGCTCAGACCAATCGACAAGATGCTTATTTACCTTTTCGCCAAGCTCTTTTGCTCCGTCCATTACAATTACTCCAAGGGGTGCAACCCTTGTGCTGGGATCAAACAAGAAACTGTTATTAACTTCCATACCTACCTAGCCTTTCATTCTTAAAATGTATAGTGATTCTGATAAACAACAAATTGTGATTATAATATACAGTCCAGCCAAAAGATAAAATGTAAAACAAAAAAATATAAAAGTATTCCTGCTAATGAATTTATAAAGCAATTAAAAAATAAAAACACAAAAACATAATTATGATTTTACACAGAATATACAAACCTATACAATTATAAAGCATTGTTTTTTATAATACAATACCTTTCGAGCGAAATATACTTTTTTCACAAAAAGTGCAGTCTGCAACACTAATATTTTATACACCCAATACGTCACAGTTGCTATTTTAAGGGATATGAGCTATAATATTTATTTGAAAGAAAATTATTTTAATATTATTCGGAGGAGTTTTTATGACAAAGGCAGAGCAGTTTTATCAGGATATTAAAGGAAAGAAAATAGCTTTTATCGGAACTGGTGTCAGCCATATTGAGCTTATCAGGCTGTTTTTAAAAAAGAAGCTTGACGTAACAATTTGTGATAAGAAAAATAAAGAGGATTTCAACTCTGATTTATATAGCCAGCTTGCAGTAAGCGGGGCAAAATTCTCACTTGGTGAGAATTATCTTGATGCGATTTACTCCTGTGACGTTATTTTCAGAACACCAGGGATGTATTATAACCATACGTCGATAAAAAAAGCAAGGGAAATGGGCATTGTTGTTACCTCAGAGATGGAGGTTTTCTTTGACATCTGCCCTTGCAAAATATACGCAGTGACAGGGTCAGACGGTAAAACAACTACCACAACCCTAATAAGTGAATTTTTTAAGGCTGATGGCAGAACAGTCCACCTTGGCGGGAATATAGGCAGGGCTTTGTTGCCTGTTGCCGAAAATATATGTGATACAGATATAGCAGTCGTTGAGCTTTCAAGCTTTCAGCTATTATCAATGAGACAATCACCTGATGTGGCAGTTATAACAAATATTGCACCAAATCATCTTGATGTTCACGGAACAATGGAGGAATACATAGAATCAAAAACAAATATCATTCTGCATCAGAATGCATTTTCAAAAACTGTATTAAACAACGATAATGCGCCAACAATCAAACTGAAAGATATGGTAAGAGGAAGGCTTGCAACATTCAGCAGGAAGGAAAAGGTCCACAACGGTGCATTTCTGGACGATAAAGGCAACCTTTGCTATTCCGATTATGACGAAGTAACGACTATTCTGCCTATGGGAGAAATAAAAATTCCGGGCATACACAACGTTGAAAATTACCTTACAGCTATCACAGCAGTGTGGGGAGAGGTTAATGCTGAAAGCATAATCAAGGTAGCACGAGAATTCGGTGGAGTTGAGCACAGGATAGAATTTGTCCGTGAGATTGACGGCGTAAGATGGTATAACGACAGTATTGCAACATCTCCCACAAGAGTATTGGCAGGGCTTGCTTCTTTTAACCAAAAGCTTATTGTTATAGCAGGTGGATACGATAAAAAAATCCCTTTTGAGCCACTTGCTAAGCCTGTTAATGAAAAGGTTAAAACACTGATACTTTTAGGCGTTACAGCAGATAAAATTGAGAAAGCCGTAAAAAGCTATGAAGGCTTTGACGAAGATAAGCTGAAAATAATAAAGGTAAATTCCCTTGAAGAAGCTATTAACACGGCAAAGGATATCGCTGAAAAAGGGGATATAGTAACATTGTCACCTGCGTGTGCAAGCTTTGATATGTATCCAAACTTTGAGGCAAGGGGGCACCATTTTAAAAGGCTTGTAAATGAATTGAAATAGATAAGGACTGATTTTATGAATATAAAGAATAATCTTTTTAAGCTGACCTCAGCTGTTGGTGTTGCCGGGGATGAATTGAATGCTTCTATTGTTGCCTGCGAAATGCTAAGGGAGTATTGCAATGATGCAAATATAGATTATTTTGGGAATGTGACAGGGAGCATTGGTGAAAGAAATGATGAAAAGCCACATATTCTCCTTGATGCTCACATTGATGAAATAGGCTTTATAGTAACATTCATTGCTGACGATGGCTTTTTAAAAGTATCAAACTGTGGCGGAATAGACAGAAGATTATTGCTTGCTCAGCAGGTTACTGTTTTTGGGGAAAAGCCTGTAAAGGGAGTAATTACATCTACCCCCCCTCATCTTGAAGAAGATAATAAAAAGCTCCCAAAAGTGGACGGTATTTTTATTGATATAGGAATGCCAAAAGCAAAGGCTGAACAAATAGTGCGCTTAGGCGACAGAGTAATAATCGACAGCTTTTCTTGTGAGCTTTTGAATAACCGTCTGGTTTCAAAAGCTATTGATGACAGGGCGGGCGTTTTGGCTATATTATATGCCCTTGAAAAAGTAAAGGGTAAAAAGCTTGCTTATTCTGTTACTGCACTTTTTTCAGCACAGGAGGAAACCGGAGAAAGAGGGGCAAAAATCGCAGCATTTAAAATCAAGCCAGATTTGGCAATAGCAGTTGACGTTTCATTTGCCTTAACTGCTGATGACAGCGAGCATAAATGTGGCAAAATGGCTGAGGGTGTTATGATTGGCGTAGCACCATCTTTAAGCAAAGAAATGAGCAACAACCTAATATCTCTTGCAAAAGAGAATAATATACCATATCAGATTGAGGTTATGAATGGCACAACAGGAACAAACGCAGATGAAATCGGCGTTTCGGGAAAAGGTGTAAAAGTTGTAACATTATCCTTGCCTTTAAAATATATGCATACCCCTGTTGAGGTAATTGATATTAAGGATATTGAAAGCACAGGCAATCTGATAGCTGAATTTTTAATCAACGGGGGTGTGAGATAGTGATTGACTTATTAAGAGAGCTTTGTGTCTTGAATGGGGTATCCGGTAATGAGGATAGGGTAAGGGAGTATATAATCTCACAAATAAAGGACTATTGCGAATACAATATTGATAATTCAGGGAATATTATTGCGTTCAAAAAGGGTAAGAAAACCCCTAAAAATAAAGTAATGCTTTCGGCACATACTGATGAGGTCGGGCTGATTGTTACGCACATTAATTCTGACGGTACATTAAAAGTCTCGTCTGTCGGTGGGGTTGATGCAAGGGTTGTGTTTGGCCGCCAGGTTGTGGTGGGAGAAAATGAAATTACCGGCGTTATAGGCTCAAAGGCTGTTCACAACCTGAGCGATGATGAAAAAGAAACAGCAATAAAGATTGAGAACATGTATATTGATATTGGCGCTACGAATAAAGAAGAAGCACAGGGAATAATTTCACTTGGTGATATGGTTGCGTTTAAATCGGATTTTATTGAATTTGGCGAAGGCTGTATAAAGGCTAAGGCAATAGATGACAGAGCAGGCTGTGCTGTGTTGATTGATATTATTAAATCACAGCTTATGTATGATACTTATTTCACCTTCGTAACACAGGAGGAAATCGGGCTGCGTGGAGCAAAAACAGCCGCATATACTGTTGCCCCAGATATTGCAATAGTGATTGAGGCAACAACGGCCGCCGATATCCCTGATGTTTCAGCAGAAAAGCGTGTGTGTGAGCTTGGCAAAGGCGCAGTGGTTTCTTTTATGGATAAGGCAACTATCTATAACAAACAGCTTTATAGCCTTGCCTTTGAAACAGCAAGGGAGAATAATATCCCATGCCAGACAAAAACAATGGTAGCAGGGGGTAACGACAGCGGGGCAATTCATATTTCCCGCTCAGGGGTAAAAACAATCTCAATTTCTGTTCCTTGCAGATATCTTCATTCTCCGTCATGCGTAATAAAGCAC
>QKDG01000110.1 GCA_003246805.1 Clostridia bacterium
GATTGAATCTGCCTTCAATTTTTGTAAGTGGCGGGCCTATGAACGCAGGTAAGGTGCTTGGCAAAAAAGTTGGATTGTCTGAGGTTTTTGAGGCTGTTGGTTCACACGCACAGGGGAAAATTAGTGACGATGAGTTGCTTGAATACGAGAACAAGGCGTGCCCTTCATGTGGCTCATGCTCTGGAATGTATACTGCAAATTCAATGAACTGCCTGTGTGAGGCAATCGGTATGTCACTGCCAAAGGCGGGAACAGCAATGGCTGTTTCAAGCGAGAGGCTTCGTCTTGCAAAAATGACAGGCGAAATGATTTTAGAGGTTGTTGAGCAGAATATTCGACCGAGAGATATCATTAATCCCGTTGGAATAGAGAATGCGTTGCGTGTTGAAATGGCGCTTGGCTGTTCTACCAACTCAGTTCTTCATCTGACAGCAATAGCACACGAGGCTAAATGTGACATTGACCTTAACGTTATAGATAAAATCTCAAAGCAAACTCCACAGCTTTGCAAGCTTAACCCAGCAAGTGATGTTTTTATTGAAGACCTTGATTTCATGGGTGGCATACAGGCAGTTCTTAAAGAGCTTTCAAAGGGTGGATTTATAAATAAAAACGCTCAGACAGTTACAGGAACACAGGAGGAACGCTTTAAATATGCGCCAGAGGCTGACGGTACAGTTATCCATACGCTTGAAAACCCAATCAGGGCAGAAGGTGGCATAGCAATTCTTCGTGGAAATCTGGCTGTTGACGGTGGAGTAGTAAAGCAGGGTGCTGTTGCGCCTGAAATGATGGTTCACCAGGGGCCTGCAAGGGTGTTTGATTGCGAAGAAGATGCTTCAAAAGCAATTCTTGGTGGCGAAATAAAGGCGGGAGACGTTGTAGTAATTCGTTACGAAGGCCCTAAGGGTGGCCCGGGAATGCGTGAAATGCTTGCTCCTACAGCATCATTGGCTGGAATGGGATTAGATACAAGCGTTGCTCTTATCACTGACGGTCGATTTTCCGGTGCAACACGTGGTGCTGCTATCGGGCACGTTTCACCAGAGGCTGCTGAGGGTGGCCTGATTGGTTTAGTGCAGGATGGCGATATCATTAATATTGATATTATAAATAAAAAGCTTGATGTTATAATTGCAGATGATGAAATTGAAAAAAGAAAAGCAAGCTTTAAGCCTTTAAAGAAAGAGCTTACAGGATATATCAAAAGATATGCACAGCTTGTTACCTCAGGTGCAAAGGGCGCTGTGTTCAAGGACTAATTAAGGAGCATTTTGATGGACTTGCTTATAAAAAACTGCCTTGCTGTTGATTCTTCATCAGGGCTGGAAAAATTCACTGACATACTTGTTGACAATGGCAAGATAATTAAAATTGAAGACAATATAAACGAAAATGCAGATACTATAATCGAAGGAAATGGCAGGCTTGTTGTTTGCCCATCCTTATTTGATATGCACGTGCATTTTCGTGACCCTGGTCTTACCCATAAAGAAGATATAATCACCGGCGCAGCAGCAGCTGCTGCTGGTGGTTTTACTGGTGTTGCGTGTATGCCAAACACTATTCCACAGATTGATAATGCAAAAACAATCAGATATATTATTGAAAAAGCAAATTCAACTGGGGTTGATGTTTATCCTGTTGCCTGTATTACAAAATTACTCAAAGGGGTAAGCCTTTGTGATTTTTATGAATTAAAGCAAGCGGGTGCAATTGCAATATCAGATGATGGAAGACCTGTTGAAAATGCTGAGATTATGCGCCAGGCGTTAGAAATGTCTAACGATAACGGTTTGCTTGTTATTTCACATTGTGAGGATTTGAATATAATCGGAAATGGCATTATAAACAAGGGTAGGGTATCTGAAATTCTTGGATTAAAGGGGATGGACAGGGCAAGCGAGGATAGTATAACAGCAAGGGAAATTGCCCTTGCTGCTTCTTGTAATGCACGTATTCATATTGCTCATGTGAGTACAAAGGGCTCTGTTGAATTTATCAGGGGCGCTAAGAAGAATGGCTATAAGGTAACAGCTGAAACCTGCCCGCATTATTTCACATATACCGAAGAAAAGCTGATGACAAGGGATGCAGATTACAGGATGAATCCACCACTCAGAACAGAAGAAGACAGAATAGCTATTCAAAACGCTGTTCTTGACGGTACAATAGATTGTATAGTTACAGACCACGCCCCTCACACAGCCGAGGAAAAGCAGGGCTTTGAAAAAGCACCCAACGGGGTAGTAGGGCTTGAGACTTCTCTCGCTGTTACTTTGACACAGCTTTATCATACAAAAAAAGCAACAATTTCCCAGATTATAAAGCTGATGTCACAAAATCCGCGTAGTATTTTAGGGCTTAAACAGGCATCTATAAAAGTTGGGAACGACGCCGATTTAACAATCATTGACCTGGATAAGGAATGGACAGTTATCCCTGAAAAGCTGATGTCAAAATCAAAAAACTCTGTATTTAAAGGTGAAAGCTTAAAGGGAAAAGCTGTTTACACTATCTCAAAGGGCAGAATAATTTTTAGCGACAATTAACAAGGAAAGGGTTTGACTAAGATGAAAAAGCTGAATTCGATAACAAAGATTATTATTTATGTTGTGTTGCTTGTTGGTTATATCATAAACAGAATAACAATAAATAATATGATAATAACCATAGCTTGTCTTGCAATATTCATTATTTTGATGACGGGTATTTTTGATGAGCCAGCAAAAACAGAAGAAAAAGCCGAGGAAGATGACGAGATTTTATCTGATGAGGAAATGGAAGAAATTCTTCTTGAAGATGGCGAGTTCTCATATGATAACTATGATGAGGTTTGTTGCCCTGAATGTGGTGAGTATCTTGGAATAGGCGTGACAAAATGTAGCAGCTGCGGTTATAATAATTCAGATGAAAATCAGGTTTGCCCTAATTGCGGAAGACAAATTGAAGATAAGGTTGATTTCTGCACATATTGCGATTATGAATTTGATAATAATAATGAGGAGAATAATTAATGTCACTTGATATTCTTATAGAAAAAATTGTAGAAAAACAAAACCCAACGGTTGTAGGTCTTGATCCTAAGCTTGATTTTGTACCCGGATTCATCAAGCAAAAATTTTTCTTTAAGCATGGTGAAACCTTAAAGGGAGCAGCAAAGGCGATCTATTATTTTAACAAAAAAATTATTGATGAGATAGCAGATTTAGTACCTGCAATAAAACCGCAGTCAGCTTATTATGAAATGTATGGATATGAGGGCGTAAAAACATTATACAAAACAATAGAATATGCAAAATCAAAAGGCCTTTATGTAATAGTTGACGGTAAAAGGAACGACATAGGTGCAACTATGGAGGCTTATACAAACGCATATTTAGGAACAACATCGGTTAACAGCAATGTGGTTGAGGCTTTTGGTGCTGATTCACTTACGGTAAATGGTTATCTCGGAACAGACGGTATTTCCCCGCTTATTAAAGCTTGCAACGAGTATGATAAAAGCATTTTTGTGCTTGTTAAAACTTCAAACAAATCTTCAGGCGAATTGCAGGATTTAATCATTGGGGATAAAAGCGTATATAATACAATGGGCGATATGTGCGAAAAATGGGGCAGCGAATGCATGGGCAAGTATGGATACTCTGCTGTTGGTGCTGTTGTCGGTGCTACATATCCCGAACAGCTTGAAGAAATGAGGAAGGCTCTCCCACATACCTTCTTTTTAGTGCCTGGCTACGGTGCACAGGGTGGCGGAGCAGAAGGGGTTGCAAAAGCTTTTGATGCAAAAGGGCTTGGCGCAATCGTAAATTCTTCAAGGGCTGTAATGTGTGCTTATCAGAAGGAAGGATACAGCGAGGTTGATTTTGCACAGGCAGCAAGGGATGAAGTAATAAGGATGAAAGAGGATATCACAAGCTATATTCCTGCTATAAGCCTTTAAATTTTAGGAGTGATAATATGAGATATACCCAGGGGAAGTATCTGATTATAAATAAAAAAGCAATCGCAAAGGGGATTTTTGACTTTACAATTTTATGCAAGGAAGTTGCTGAAATTGCAAAGCCGGGGCAGTTTGTCCATATTTTAGCTGGCGGGCATACCTTGCGACGCCCTGTTTCAATTGCTTCTATAAATCCTGAAAAAGGAACAATCAGAATTATTTTTGAGGTAAGAGGAAAAGGAACTGAGGAAATTTCAAGGCTCAACATTAACGAAATGATTGATATGATAGCGCCTCTTGGTGGCCGTGGCTTCAAGCTTCTTGATAAAGAGAAAAAGGCGGTTTGTATTGGTGGCGGAATAGGCACCCCCCCGATGCTCGCTCTTGCAGAATATTATCAGGAAAATGCAACTGTTATAAGTGGCTTTAAAAACTCGTCAATTGCAATTCTTCAAAAGGATTTTGCAGATACAGGAGCAAACACAATACTTTGCACTGATGATGGTTCAGCCGGCAAAAAGGGATTTGTTACAGAGGCTTTAAAGGAATATATCGCAAATGAAAAACCAGACATAATATACGCCTGTGGCCCTCATCCGATGCTGAAAGCAATCGTTATGATATCACAGGAGAATAATATTGAAACACAGGTTTCTCTTGAAGAAAGAATGGGCTGTGGTGTTGGTGCTTGCCTTGTCTGTGCCTGCAAGACAGTTCGTAATGGTGAGGAATATATGGCACACGTTTGTCAGGACGGCCCTGTTTTTGACAGTAAGGAGGTTATCTGGTAATGGCTGATTTATCTGTAAAAATAGCTGGGGTAGAATTTAAAAACCCTGTAATTCCAGCATCAGGTGCATTTGGATACGGTAGAGAATACGAAAGGTTTTATCCGCTATCAAACCTTGGGGGAATAAGCATAAAGGGCACAACAGCAACAAAACGGCCTGGCAATCTGCCACCAAGAATAGCAGAAACTTATTCTGGAATGCTGAATTCTGTGGGGCTACAAAACCCGGGAATCGACCATTTTATAAAAATCGAATTTCCTAACTTAAAGAAGAAGGATACTGTTATTATCGCAAATATTGCAGGCTCAACAGTTGACGAATATGTTGGGATAGCTAAAAAGCTTGACGCAACAGATGTTGATATGATTGAGGTTAATATATCCTGCCCTAATGTAAAAGAGGGCGGCGCAGCCTTCGGAACAAGCTGTGAAAGTGCTGCAAATGTAACGAAAGAAATAAGGAGGATAACAACAAAACCTCTTATTGTAAAGCTTTCACCAAATGTTACAAGTATATCAGATATCGCAAAAGCCGTAGAAGCTGAGGGTGCTGATAGTGTTTCCTTAATAAATACTTTGCTTGGAATGAGAATTGATATAAATTCAAAGAAGCCAATACTGCACAATAACGTCGGTGGAATATCAGGACCTGCTATCTTCCCTTTAGCTGTGAGGATGGTATGGCAGGTTGCTAATGCTGTTAAAATACCTGTTATAGGAATGGGTGGAATTTCAACCTGGGAGGATGCAGTGGAAATGATGCTTGCAGGTGCAAGTGCTGTTCAGGTTGGTGCCGCACTTTTCTCAAATCCTTATGCGCCCCTTGAAATAATTGAGGGACTAAACGCATATCTTGACAATAATAAAATCAGCAGCATAAAAGATATAATTGGTAAGGTTCAGGCATGGTAAAGGGGGAATTGAGATGACTACTGTTTTTCTTGTAAGGCATGCAGAAGCAGAGGGTAATATATCACGCGTTTTTCAGGGCAGAACTGATTGTGATGTTACTGAAAACGGTTATAATCAGCTAAAATCGCTTGCCGAAAGATTTAAAGATGTTGAGCTTGACGCCGTATATTCAAGCCCTTTAAAACGCGCTATGGAAACAGCAAAGGCAGTTAATCTTTATCATAACCTTGAAATAATTAAGGTTGACGGTATTATGGAGATTAACGGAGGTTTATTTGAGGGCAAAAAGTGGGATGAGCTCCCTTTATTATATCCTGATGCGTATGACCTTTGGGCTAATTATCATCACAAATTTGAAATTGAACAAGGGGAAAGCATGCAGCAGGTTTTTGAAAGAATGAAAAATTCAATTCTCAGCATAGTTAATGATAATCTGCATAAAACTATTGCTGTTATTTCACATGGCTGTGCTATAAGGAACTTTTTATGCTATGCAAATCAGCTTGATTTTGCTGAGCTTGACAATATTGAATGGGCAGAGAATACAGGTGTATGCAAGTTTACCTTTGATGATGATTTAAACATCAGTGTTGTTTTTCAAAACGATGCCAGCCATTTAAATCATGATAATCTCACGCTGGCACATCAGAACTGGTGGAAGAAATAGAAAGGGATTATAAATGAGAATAATGTCAGTTGATTTTGGTGAT
>QKDG01000121.1 GCA_003246805.1 Clostridia bacterium
TTTTCTTATTTGGTTCACAGCAAATAAACAGTATAATTTTAGACAATTAGAGGAGGATACTTCAATGGGTGAAAATTTAGCTTGGTTTTTTGACATTGCGATTATCGGAATACTTTTGGTTTTCATTTATAATGGTGGTAAAAAAGGTTTTATAAAAACAGTGATTGTTCTAATAGGCTATTTTGCTGCACTTTTTGGTGGCTATATAGTGAGCAAAAGTATTTCTCCGTTTATTTATGAAAAAACTGTTCAGTCAAGTGTAGAAAAGGCAGTGCTTGAAAATATTGATAAAATCGATATCAAATCGCAGATAAATTCTATTATTCAGCAGCAAAATGTTGGGGTTTCGTTTTCAGATGAAGAAATCGGAAATATAATCAACAACGGCGGCGATTTGGCAACAGGATTCGCAAGCTATGCGAAAGAAAAAGGCTCAACTCTTGATACATCACAGCTGCAGGATAAGTTCAAAAACGTGTTCGCAGAAAACACAATTTTATCCTCTTTAAACGGTATTGTACCAGAGGATATTCTTAAAAACATACAGATGTTTTTAAGCAGTGGCGGGGATAATATAAACAAGATTATTGTTGCGCTAAACAATCCTTCGCAGGAGCAAAGAGCAAAGGATTTGACAGAAGTTGCAATTAAGCCTATAATAGTACTAATTATTCAGATAATAGTTTTTATTATAGCATTTTCTATTTTAATGATTGTAGTACGAATGCTGTCAAATATAATTACAAAAACGTTAAAAATTGTTCCGGTTGTGGGGCCGATTAACACTTTTCTTGGCGGTGTTTTAGGTTTATTGCAGGGCCTGATAATTATATTTATAATAATGCTTATAATAAAACTGATTATTTCAATAACAAATAATGAAACAATGCTGTTTAACAATACAACAATTGAACAAACATATATATTTAAACACATTTATAATTTGAAACTATTCTAAAAACTTAGTTTTAGCAAATGGATTTGGAGGAGCTTATGATTTGTAGCAGATGTAACAAGCGCCCGGCTGTAGTATTTATTACCGCAATGCAAGGCGACGAAAAAAAGAATGAAGGGCTTTGCCTTGTTTGCGCCAAGGAGCTTGGACTTCCCCAGGTTAATGAATATTTAAAACAGATGGGAATAACTGATGATGACCTTGAAATGTTCTCAGACCAGTTGATGGAAATTTCCGATGGAGATTCCTTTGAATTTGGTGGGTCCGAGACTATGCCATCATTTCTGAGCAATTTATTCGGCAATAATGGTTCAATGATGCCTTTGGAAACACCAAAAAATGATAACAAGCAAAAATCACACAGAAATGATAATAAGGATGCAAAAAACGATAAAAAGCTAAAATTTTTAACATCATATTGTACAAATCTTAATCAAAAGGCAATTGATGGAAAGCTTGATAATATTATAGGGCGCGAAAAAGAAATTTCACGTGTTGTTCAGATTTTGTCAAGAAGGCAAAAGAACAATCCGTGTCTTATCGGCGAACCAGGAGTTGGTAAAACAGCAATAGCTGAGGGTATAGCACAAAAAATCGTACAAAAAGATGTTCCTTTTCACCTTGTAGGTAAAGAGGTTTATCTGCTTGACCTCACAGCCCTTGTAGCAGGAACACAATTCAGGGGGCAGTTTGAAAGCCGTGTAAAAGGCCTTGTTGATGAAGTAAAGTCAGAGGGTAATGTAATACTTTTTATTGATGAGGTTCATAATCTTGTTGGCACTGGTGATAGTGAAGGCACCATGAATGCTGCAAATATTTTAAAGCCGGCGCTTTCACGTGGCGAGATTCAGGTTATCGGTGCAACCACTTTTAAGGAGTATAGAAAGTATATTGAGAAGGACAGCGCACTTGAAAGGCGTTTTCAGCCTGTAACCATTGCAGAGCCTTCTATTGAGGATACTATTGAAGTTTTGATGGGTATCAAAAAGTATTACGAAATTCATCACAAAGTGCATATTTCTGATGAAAATTTGAGAATGTGTGCTATATTATCAGAACGATATATAAATGATAGATTTTTGCCAGACAAAGCTATCGACCTTCTTGATGAGGCATGTGCAGCAGCGAGCATACGCAGCCCTGAAATTGCTGAATTTGAAAAGCTTAATATCGAGCTTAAAGCTCAAATTGCCACAGAAAAAGAAATTGAAGAAAGCTCAGAGCCTGATTATGAAAAGCTTGCAAGGGTAAAAGCTGAAATTATTCGTATAAAAGAGCATTTAGTTTCAGTTGAGGAAAAAATTAAAAATATCAAGGTAACAGAAAATGACTTGTCAAAGGTTATTGAGTTGTGGACGGGTATTCCTGCAACAAAGATTATTGAAACTGAATTCAATAAAATCCGTAACCTTGAAAGCGTTTTAAAATCAAAAATCATCGGGCAGGATGAGGCTGTTGAGCTTGTCAATAAGGCAATACGCAGGACAAGAGTACAACTTTCAAAGCGCCGCCGTCCGGCATCATTTATTTTTGTTGGCCCTACTGGTGTCGGAAAAACTGAGCTTGTAAAGGTTCTTGCTGCTGAGCTTTTTGACACAACCGAGCCGCTGATACGCCTTGATATGTCAGAATACATGGAAAAACACGCCGTTTCTCGCCTTATAGGTTCACCGCCTGGATATGTTGGATACGATGAGGCAGGCCAGCTGACCGAAAAGGTAAGAAGAAAGCCATATTCAGTTGTTTTGTTTGATGAAATAGAAAAAGCGCATCCTGATATTATGAATATAATGCTACAAATTCTTGATGAGGGTAAGGTGAACGATGCCCAGGGAAGAAGTGTTTCGTTTGAAAATACAGTAATTGTTATGACATCAAATGCGGGCTCAACCGACAAGAATGTCGGCGTAGGATTCAACAAATCAGAGAAGGATATTTCAAAGGATAAGGCAATGAAAGCACTTTCAGAGTTTTTGAGGCCGGAGTTTTTGAGCAGAATTGATGAAATTATTGTGTTCAACACTCTTGATAAAGAAAGCTACAAAAAAATTGCTGCACTTATGCTTGATGAAATGAAAGAGCCACTAAACGAAAAATCAATTATATTCAAATATGATGATAATGCTCTTGAAAAAATTGCTGAAAAATCCTTTGGGCATAAATTCGGTGCAAGAGATATTAGGAAAGTTATCCGAAAAGAAGTAGAGGATAAAGTAGCATCTTTGATTATAGACAAAGGCGAAGATAATATCGCAGGTATTCAGCTTACAGCAAGTGAAGAGCTTGAGGTTCACGCAATATAACAACATAAGTAAATTTTTTGTGAATATTGTTTAAGCTTATGTTGACACTTTATGATAAATATGATAAAATAATTAAGCCGCATATGCTCGGCTTTAAGTTAACTGAGTTCAGTTACGCCGATTGTAGCGAGTTTTTATAGAGAAGGCAGGTGCCATATAAATGTACGCAATTATTGAAACAGGCGGAAAGCAGTATCAGGTTAAAGAGGGTGATATCCTTTTTATCGAAAAGCTTGACGTTGAAGCTGAATCAGCAATAACTTTTGATAAGGTTATAGCTGTTGATAACGACGGATTAAAGGTTGGAGCTCCTTATGTTAAGGGTGCAACAGTTGATGCAACCGTTATCAAAAATGGTAAGTCAAAGAAGATTACAGTTTTCACTTATAAGCCTAAGAAGAGCGAAAAGAGAAAAAAGGGTCATAGACAACCATACACACAAGTTAAGATTGAAGCAATCAAAGCATAATGATTACCGCTGAATTTTATTATAAGCAGTCTAAGCTTTGCGGTTTTATGATAAAAGGGCATGCCGGATATGCTGAAAACGGAAACGACATTGTTTGTGCAAGTGTTTCCTCAGCTGTTCAGCTTGTATGTAATATTATTACAGAGAGTTTTAAAGTTAATGCCGATATAAAAGTGCTTATTGACAAAATTCAACTTATACTTCCCTTTGCTGATGAAAATTCACAAAAGGTTCTTGATGGACTTTATACGCACATAAAATTTTTATCAGAGGATTATAAGGGAACAATTAAAATAACAACGTCGGAGGTGTAATATATGATTAGAATTAGTATGCAGTTTTTTGCACATAAAAAGGGAGTAGGTTCTACTAAGAACGGCCGTGATTCTGAGGCTAAAAGGCTTGGTGCTAAAAGAGCTGACGGTCAGTTCGTATTAGCTGGAAACATCCTATATCGTCAACGTGGTACACATATTCATCCAGGTGAAAATGTTGGTCGTGGTTCTGACGATACCTTATTCGCTCTTGTTGACGGTATTGTTCGTTTTGAGCGTTTAGGCCGTGACCGTAAAAAGGTTTCAGTTTATCCTGAACAATAATTACGGGAAAACAAATATTTAAAAAGCATTAAATCCCGAGCATAAGCTTGGGATTTTTGTGTAGTTTGGGGGATAGTAAAATGTTCGTTGATGAGGCGAAAATTTATATAAAAGCAGGGGATGGCGGAGACGGTGCTGTTTCTTTTCATCGTGAAAAATACGTTGCGGCAGGCGGGCCTGACGGTGGCGATGGCGGAAAAGGCGGGGACGTTGTATTTCTTGTTGATGACAATCTATCCACACTTATAGATTTCAGATATAAAAGAAAATATATTGCCGAAAAAGGGCAGAATGGTTCTTCAAGGAATTGCTACGGGAAAAGCTCTGATGATTTGGTAATAAAGGTCCCGAGAGGAACTGTAATAAAAGAGATTGAAACGGGCAGAGTGCTTGCCGATTTATCATCGGATGAGCCTGTCATAATTGCAAGGGGTGGCAAGGGTGGAAAAGGCAATGCCAATTTTGCAACGCCGACAAGGCAGATTCCACGTTTTGCAAAGCCTGGATTTCCTGGCGAGGAATATAGCTTAAAGCTTGAATTAAAGCTGCTTGCCGATGTCGGTCTTGTTGGGTTCCCCAATGTAGGGAAATCAACCTTGATTTCTGTTGTAAGTGCTGCAAAGCCAAAAATAGCAAACTATCATTTTACAACACTCACACCTGTTCTTGGTGTTGTAAAAATTGAAGAGGGCAAATCCTTTGTTATGGCTGATATTCCCGGTTTGATTGAGGGCGCGAGCGAAGGTATAGGGCTTGGGCACGAATTTTTGCGCCATGTTGAAAGATGCCGGCTTATAGTCCACGTTGTTGATGTTTCAGGCATTGAAGGCAGGAATGCCATTGATGATTATGAAATTATTAATGCTGAGCTTGAAAATTTCAGCAAAGAACTCTCATCTCGTCCGCAGCTTGTAGCAGCCAATAAATGCGATATGGCAACAGAAGAAAGTATTAATGACTTTAAGGAATATATTGAAAGTAAAGGAATGAAGTTTTTTGCTGTTTCGGCAGCAACAACGCAAGGCACAAAAGAGCTTGTGTTAGAAATAGCAAAAGAGCTTGAAAAGCTTCCTCCTATTAAGAAATTTGAGGTTCAGCCACTTACACAGGAAGAAATTGAAGCAAGATTAATATCAAACAACAGCTTCGAAATTACGGTAGAAGATGGTGTTTATGTTGTTCACGCTGATTGGCTATGGAACATTTTAAAAAATGTCAACATGGATGACTATGAGTCGTTGCAGTATTTTCAGAGAGTTCTAAACAAAACAGGTATTATTGACAAGCTTGAGGAAATGGGAATAGAAGAGGGCGACACTGTTTCTATCCTGGATTTTGAGTTTGATTATTTAAAATAGCATAAGCCGGAGAATCCTCCGGTACATACAAATGGGGGAATGTTTACGGATATTCAGCTTGAAAAACGTGAAATTAACCAGTACAGTCCGTTGGCATTGGCTTTTTTAGGCGATTGTATTTACGAAAAATCTGTTCGTGAGAAGATATTGCTTGAAGCTAATCGCCCGGTTGGCCAGCTACATCAGCTCACAATAAAAAGGGTATGCGCTGCTTTTCAATCAAAAGCGGTTGACGTTATATCCCCTTTATTGACAGATGAAGAAATGGATGTTTTAAAAAGGGGAAGAAATGCAACGGGAACAACAGTCCCTAAAAATTCATCTGCTATTGAATATCGAAGAGCAACATCACTTGAATGCCTTTTTGGATATTTGCATTTAAAGGGTGAATACGAAAGAATTGATGAGCTGTTCAATACTATTTGGGAAATAGCTATTTAAAGTATTATTGAAGGGAGAATATTTATGTCAGGTCATTCTAAATGGAATAATATCAAAAGAAGAAAAGCAGAAACTGATGGTGCTAAGGCAAAGATTTTTACAAAAATAGGCAGGGAAATAACAGTTTGCGTAAAAGAAGGTGGCCCTGACCCTAATAATAACAGCAAGCTTAAGGATTTAATACAAAAAGCAAAATCAAACAATGTTCCAAATAATATCGACAGAGTTATCAAAAAGGCAGCCGGTGACGGAGATAAAAACTCATACGAAACTCTCGTGTATGAAGGCTATGGCCCTTGTGGAATTGCAGTTATTGTTGAATGCCTGACTGATAATAAGAACAGAACAGCAGGGGATATTCGCCACTATTTTGATAAATTTGGTGGAAATCTTGGAACAACAGGCTGTGTTTCTTTTATGTTCTCTCAAAAAGGAATAATTGTTCTTGAATAC
>QKDG01000189.1 GCA_003246805.1 Clostridia bacterium
GTATTTTAGAGTACTACATAAAGCTTTTTACTATTATTAACAACAAAAAAGAAGTCTGAATATTATTTCAGACTTCTTTTTTGTGCTTGGCGTGCCTGGAGGGATTCGAACCCCCGACCTTTTGGTTCGTAGCCAAACACTCTATCCGGCTGAGCTACAGGCACAACTAACGCTTATATATTATATCATAACATAACAAGCGTGTCAAGTATAAATTATTAAATAATCAAAATATTATCTGTAATCTCCTAAAAAGAAAAGAGCAAGTGTACCAGGGCCTGAATGTGAGCCTACAACCGGGCCGGTGTGGTTGATAATGACATTTTTAATACCAAATTTATCTTTAACAATTTTAGCCACATATTCAGCATCATCAATGCAATCGCCATGGCATATTGCAAAGGTGTCATTTTCCCAGTTGCCTACTCTTTTTTCCATATTTTCAACAAGCCAGTTGAGGGACTGTTTTCGTCCACGCACCTTAGCCAAGGGAATCAAATGCCCTTCATTATCAACGTGAAGCCCTGGTTTAATTCCAAGAATCGTTCCGGCAATAGCGGAGGTTCTTGAAACTCTGCCCCCCTTGTGCAAAAACATAAGGTCATCAACAGTGAACATATGGCAAAGATGAAGCTTATTCTCCTCAGTCCAGTCAGCAACCTCGTCAAGTGATTTCCCTTGCTGATATAATTGTGAAGCTTTATAAACCAGCAAGCCTTCTCCCAGAGAAGCACAAAGGCTGTCTACAATTCTGATTTTAGCATCAGGATATTTCTGTGAAAGCGAATCGCAGGCAATTCGCGCGCTGTTGAATGTTCCGCTCAATCCTGAGGAAAACCCGATATACAAAATGTTTTTACCTTTTTTAATGTATTTCTCAAATTCGCTGATGAAAGCATCCGGCGTTATCTGTGAAGTTTTTGTCATCAGCCCTGAACGCATTTTTTTATAAAACTCAGCATAACTCAGCCCGTGATTGTCAGCATATTCCTGGCCATCAATTTCATAATGCAAGTTCAACACAGCAATATTCTGCTTATCATATATCTCTTTTGGTAAATCACAGGTTGAATCGGTAATCAATACATAATCGTTATTATTGCTCATAGTTCAGCCTCCATAATATATAGTATTTTTATTATAGCATATATTTCATATATTGCAATAAAAATAAACCATTTTAAATAATTTTATTGTATATAATACTAAATTAATATTAAAACGGATATGTGTTGTTGCATGGGCGTTAGATTTGCGTTTTTGAACTTCTAAAATTATTTCAAATATTATACTTTATTATACTAATAAAATATGCTATAATGTATCAGCGGTTTTTGAAAGGAAGATTTAATGGAATTCAGGCCTTGTATTGACATTCATAATGGTAGTGTCAAGCAGATTGTTGGTGGTTCTCTTGCTGATAAGGATGATTTTGCAGAGGCAAATTTTATATCTGAAAAAGGTGCGGAATTTTTTGCACAGATGTATAAAGGCGATAACCTTAAAGGCGGGCATATTGTTATTCTTAATTCGCGTGATTCATTATATTATGAAAGCAGCATTAACCAGGCAAAAAAGGCTTTGCTTGCATTCCCCGGGGGATTGCAGATAGGTGGCGGGATTAATGATAAAAACGCATCAGAATTTCTTGAAGCTGGTGCTTCGCATGTTATTGTAACTTCATTTGTTTTTAAGAACGGAGAGCTTAATTTCAATAATCTTGAAAAGCTTGTCGATATAACAGGAAAAGAAAAGCTGGTTCTTGATTTGAGCTGCCGCAAAAAAGAGAATGATTATTTTATTGTTACTGACAGATGGCAGAAATTCACGCAGATGAAGCTTGATAATAAAATTCTCGATGAGTTGTCTGGATATTGCAATGAGTTTTTAATACACGCCGTTGATGTTGAGGGTAAATCTGCGGGGATTGACAATAATATTATCAGCATTCTTGCACAGCATAAAAAATTACCAGTGACATATGCTGGGGGCGTATCCTGCATTGAGGAGCTTGAAAGACTACGAGGTATCTCTGATAATATTAATGTTACGATAGGTAGCTCGCTTGACATATTTGGTGGTAAATTATCTTATAATAAAGTTGTAGAATTCTGTAAAAAAAATATATAGGAGGAAATTGAAATGAACATTTTAGTAACGGGTGGAGCAGGCTATATTGGCTCACATGCAGTAAGCCTTTTGATTGAAAGGGGATACAATGTAGTAGTTGTTGATAATCTTTCAACCGGGCATATTGAGGCAGTAAACGAAAAAGCAAAATTTTATCAGGGTGATATCGGCGATTATGAATTCATGACAAGGGTATTAAAAACAGAGGATATTGGCGGAGTTATTCATTTTGCTGCTTTCTCACTTGTAGGGGAGAGTATGACAAACCCTTTTAAGTATTATGAAAATAATGTAGGAAAGACAAATGTTTTGTTAAAGGCAATGACCGACAGTGGTGTAAAGAATATTGTATTTTCATCAACTGCGGCCACCTATGGCGAGCCTGAAAATGTCCCTATTCTTGAAACTGACAAAACATTCCCGACGAATGTTTATGGTGAAACCAAGCTTTCAATGGAGAAAATGATAAAATGGTATCGTGGCGCATTTGGGCTTAACTTTGTTTGTTTAAGATATTTCAATGTTGCGGGAGCACATCAGACTGAAAATATCGGTGAAGCACACAACCCTGAAACTCATTTGATTCCTATAATTCTTCAGGTTGCATCAGGCAGAAGAGAGTTTATCTCTGTATTTGGTAATGATTATGATACAAAGGACGGTACCTGTATACGCGATTATATCCATGTTATTGATTTAGGTGACGCACATATCAGGGCACTTGAATATTTAGTCAGTGATGGTGAGAGCACTGTATTTAATCTTGGAAGTGGCGAGGGCTTTACCGTTATTGAAATGATTGACGCTGCAAGGCGGGTAACAGGCCACCCTATTCCCATGAAGGTTGAGGAAAGGCGCACAGGCGACCCTGCAAAGCTTGTTGCTTCAAGCGAAAAAGCAAGGACGATACTCAAATGGGTTCCAAAATATGAGGATATAAATATCATGATTGCAGATGCTTGGAACTGGGAACAGAACAAGAGATATTAAAATAAGTATAATAACCCTTGTAAGAATTAATCTTACAAGGGATTATATTTTGGGTAATTATAGTTTTCCTTCATGCTGATATAAGCAGAAAAGCAAAATGAGTACCATTTTAGTTTACAAAAAGAGATGAAAAAAACTATTATTTTAAAATATATTTATTTATTATGAAAATTGTGGTATTATTAGCTTGTTATAATTTAACGAATCAAGTAGCTTTATGTTTAGAAAACAGAAATCTGTTGCTTAAATAAAAAATGCTAAAATATAAATGCTATGAAAATACATTATATGTTGGAGGAAAAAATGAAACGATTATTAGCAGGATTTACAATGTGTTTAATGCTATTGTCAATGATAACAGCATATTCACCCATAGTGAGCGCAGCTACTAAAAGTGATGTGAACATTATCGAAATCAATGACAGACAAGGGTTTGAAGCTATTGCAGGGAATTCATCAGGCAATTATATTCTAATGGCTGATATTGATATGAAAGATTCCGACTGGTTGCCTATATCCTTCACTGGTAGCCTTGATGGCAACGGACACACTATCTATAATCTTAATGTGACAAAGACAGGGGAAGAGACTAAATTCACAGTAGATGGCAATGATAAAAAATATGACACTTATTTTGCAGGGCTTTTTTCTGTAACAACAAATGCAGTGATTAAAAACCTAAGTATTTTAAATGCTGATGTTGATATTGAAACAGAAGAAAACTGCTTTGCTTCTGCTCTTGTTGGATATTCTGAGAACAGCACGATAGAAAATTGCACGATATTGTCAAGCCGGGTGAAGCTTACAACCCCCTCAATAATGTGTGGCGTTGCAGGAGTAATCGGCTTTGGATATGGCTCTGTTCTTAATACGGATGCAGATACTACACTTATTTTTGTTGATAATGATTTGGATGTAAAATGTGAACAGTTCACTGGCGGAATCATAGCGTGCGGATATGGAAAGATAGATAGCTGCACTGTAAAATTGGCTGGATACAGCTCGGTTCAGGGCTATGTTCATGACGGTGGCTATATTGGAATGTATTATGTTTATACCAAGGATACCCAATATGAGAATTATCTGACTAACTCAACATTTGATGGAGTAATAGATTTTTATGAAAACAACACAAACAGGCGTGCATATTGTGAACCGTTTATCGGGGAGATGCTAAGCTGGAATTTAACTCAATCAGATAATACAACCATTCATTATGAAAGAAATGAGAACTTTGTGTACGATACGGTTCTGTTGCCGGAAGCTTGCGAAAACCCTGATTACATAAAAACAATAACCGAGCCTGATTGTTATAATTTTGGTTATACAACCTATACCTGCCCTGAGTGTGGGTATTCTTTCAAGGATGATTTTACAGCGCCCGAGCATAAGAAAGTTGAAAAAGAAATTGCAAGAGAGCCTTCGGAAGATGAGAAGGGGTTAATAGTTTATAGATGTGAGATTTGTAATGAAATAATAAAAGAGGAAGAATTTTCAAGTTGGGGAATAAGAAGAGAAGTGATATTTCTTAATATTTTCGAATCTGATTTTGTAGAAGTAACTACACTCCCTGCTGATGAAATTAATCAGGGCATAATGTGGACAACATCAAACGATAAAGTGGTTACTGTTGATGAAAACGGTAATATCCGAGCAGTCGGAATTGGAGAAGCAACTGTAACATGCACTTCTGAGGATGGGAAGAATACGCTTAGCTGTAAAATAACAGTTAAAATCGGCCTTTTACAGGTACTGGTTATAATTATAATACTTATTCTGATAATTTATCTTATAGCAAAAATAGTTAGATTAAGATTTAAAAAGAACTGATAATTTTGATTTTGCCTGAAAAATATATTAATTTTGGCGCCTGATTAAGTTGATAGCTGCTATTATGGCAGGAGAATTTATTTTAATTTTATCTTTTTTTACACCACATTTGTATTCAAAATTTGACTTTATTGCATGGTTCAAGGTATACTATATATAAGGGGGAATTTTAATGTTAGAATTTTTAACGGGAAGTAGCATATTTGTTTATGCTTTTATATTTTTTGGAAAGATAGTTGAGGTTGCTGTTTCAACAGTTCGTTTAGTGCTTATAAACAGAGGGGAAAGAATAAAAGGCGCTATAATAGCATTTGTTGAAATAATCCTGTGGCTTGTAGTTACAGGAACAGTGCTGGTTGGTTTCCAGGAGGATTTATTTAAGTGCGTTGTTTTTGCCGCTGCTTTTGCAATTGGTAATTACTTTGGCTCATGGCTTGAAGAAAAGCTGGCTTTTGGCTTATGCTCCATTCAGGTAATCGTGCCAGAATCTGAAGAAAGCCAGGCACTTGTAACGGTCCTGAGGGAAAATAATTTTGGTGTTACCAGCATAAAGGGTAAGGGGAAGGACGGCGAACGTGAACTGCTTATTCTTCACATCAAACGAAAAAGAATCAAATATGCGGTTGATATAATCAACAAGAATCTCAACCATGCACTTGTTGTTGTAAATGATGCAAAAGTAATAAGGGGCGGATACATTAAAAAATAGTCAAATGCTCGTGCCTTTTGCAAAGAAAAAACGCAGGAGTAAATTTATTGCAAGGAAAATAATTAATATGCGTATTTTAATAGATGCTGATGGCTGCCCTGTTGTTGATATCGCAGTATGTATTTCAAACAAAAATAATACGGAATGTATAATTATTTGTGATACATCACACGTTTTTGAGAAAGAAGGGGTGAAAACAATAACAGTATCAAAAGGGGCAGATAGTGTTGATTTTGCACTTGTGAATATGATTGCCAAGGGCGACATTATTATAACTCAGGATTATGGGCTTGCCGCAATGTGCCTTGCAAGGGGCGCTATTGTAATTAATCAGGACGGTATGCGCTATGATAGCACCAATATTGATGGTTTGCTGATGCAGCGCCACATGGCGAAAAAAATCCTTAAAAATGGCGGCCGGTTAAAAGGCATTGCAAAACGCTGTGCTGAACAGGATAAAAGGTTTGAACAACAGCTACAAGAATTATTAAAATAAGCTTTTTGGTATTTATATTTGCCTGGTTTTCATACAAAATTGAATTTGATTTCAACATTATAAAACAGAATATGATCATCAAGCTGCCGTTTAATATCTT